>CAZTXX010000037.1:0-15804 GCA_964617405.1 uncultured Aquimonas sp.
CCGAAGCTTAAATCCGCGCAACCGCTTGATTCTCACCCACTCTGCAAGTGCAAAATGGTCGCTTTTGGGCTGTGAAGTGCGGAACTTGGGGGAGCCTGCCTCATGAAGTCGTGCCGTTTACTCATCGCCCTGCTGCTGGGCACCTGCATCCTCCCGACCCACGCGGCCACCTTTGTCGTCGACCGCACCGACGTGGACGCCCCAGACCTGAACGCAGGCGACGGGATCTGCCGCGGCGCCATTTTCCCCGGACCACCCGACACCTACTGCACCCTGCGCGCCGCCATCATGGAGGCCAACGCAACCCCGGGGCACAACACCATCATCATTCCGTCCGGCGCGACGATCCAGCTGACCTACAGGGCATGGACGAGGATGGGGGAATGACCGGTGATCTGGACATCACCAACTCGGTCACGATCGCCGTGTCCAACCCTCCACATCGCGCGACCATTGATGCAATGAGTCTCGATCGCGCGTTCGACATCCTCGCACCCGGTCACCACGTCACCCTGATGTACCTGGACATCAAGAACGGCAATGTCCTGCAATCGGCCTCACCCATGGGCGGTGGGCTGCGCGCCAAGAGCGCCGAATCGGTCGGGCTGATCAACAGCAGCATCTCCTACAGTGCGGCCGGCGCGGGTGGCGCCATCGCCAGCTCGACGCGCGTCGTGCTCGGAGGCGTCGAGCTGCACCACAACACGGTTCTTTCCAGCAACCCGCTCATCGCCAACGGCGTCGCCATTCGGGCACTGTGGGACGACGCCGAGCTGGAAATCCGCAACAGTTCGATCCACCACAATACGTCGGGTGTCCAGATCTCGCAGGCAGCCATACACATCGAAGTTGCACCGCTCACCGTGGAAAACACCACGATCAGCAACAATTTTTCGAGCGCGATTCATTCGCTCAACAGCGACGTTACGCTGACGCACGTCACCATCGCCGACAACGACGGCTACGGGGTCCGCTTCTATTCGGCGCAGCCGGGCAGCGTGCACCGGACGCTGGCCAACACCATCCTCACCAACAACCTTTACGGCAATTGCCACCAGCTTGGCGAATCATTCGATACCACCGACCTATTCAGCCTGGACAGCGACACCAGCTGCGATCTGGACCCCCTGTCCTGGTTCGGCAACCAGTCCGGGGTGAACCCGATGCTCGGGCCACTGGCGATTCGCTCAGGCGGCAAGCTCCCGGTCCGCGATCTTCTGCCGGGAAGCCCGGCCATCGACCGCGGCGACACGATGATGGCCACGGCGGGAGGGACCTGCCTGCCCAACGATCAGGATGGACGCTCCCGGCCTCGCGACAGGGACGGAAATGGCTCCGCACGCTGTGACATCGGCGCAGTGGAGGTGGACTACACCGACGCGGCCATCTTCCGGGACGGCTTCGAGTAACCGGCCGGCAAGCGGAGTGGAACCCGCATAGCGGGTTCCACTGGGTTCGAGCGGCAAAGCGACGGCGGAATCGCTCGCGGCGGTTCCGCCCCCGGATCAAGTCCGGGGCAGGCTCTACGGTTCGGATGCGGTCGGAGCGTCGTTTTCGCCGCGATTTTCACTGCTGCCGTTGTCGGCGTCTTCATCACCGCCTTCATCCTCGCCGCTGTCATCCAGCGAGGTATCCACCGCCACCACGCCGGTCAGGCCTTCGCCTTCGCCCAAGCGGATCAGGGTCACGCCCTGGGTGTTGCGGCTGATGCGGGAAATGCCGTCGGCGGGGGTGCGAACCAGGGTGCCGGCATCGGAGATCAGCATCACCTCGTCGCTGCCACGCACCAGCACGGCGGCGACCAGCGGGCCGTTGCGCTCGGTGGTCTGGATGCCGATCACGCCCTGGGTACCACGACCCTTGCGCGGATACTCGGCCAGCGCGGTGCGCTTGCCGTAACCGTGCACGGTGGCGGTGAGGACGCACTCGACACCATCACCCTCGCCGTTCTGGATCGGTGCCTCGTCGCCGACGACCTCGATGATCTCCTCGTCCGCCTCGTCCGCGCCGTTTTCTTCCACGCCCGTCGCATTCGCGACGATCAGGCTGACCACGCGTTCGCCTTCGGCCAGGCGGATGCCGCGCACGCCGGTGGCGGTGCGGCCCATGGAGCGCACCGTGCTCTCGGCAAAACGTGCGGCACGACCATTGCTGGCAAACAGCAGGATATCCTGACCGCCATCGGTGAGCTGGGCATCGACCAGCGCGTCGCCCTCTTCGAGATTGATCGCGATCTTGCCGCGCGCCAGACGGTAGGCGTACTCCGTCAGCGGAGTCTTCTTCACTGTGCCGTTGGCGGTGGCGAAGAACACGTAACGATCCTCGGCGTATTCGCGCACCGCCTGCACCGCCTGGATCTTCTCGCCGGCTTCCAGCGCCACGAAATTGACGATGGGCCGACCGCGTGCGTTGAAGCCGGCTTCCGGCAGTTGGAACACCGGCAGCCAGAACACCCGCCCCGCGCTGGTGAAGGTGAGCAAGGTGTCGTGGGTGTTGGCGATCCACAACTGTTCGATGAAATCCTCGTCCTTGGTCGCCGCCGCGCTGCGGCCACGGCCGCCACGGCGCTGCGCACGGTAGGCGCTGACCGGCTGACGCTTGACGTAACCGGTGTGCGAGAGCGTCACCACCATGTCCTCGGGGGCGATCAGGTCGAGGATGTCGAGGTCCTCCTCGCTCTGGCGGATCTCGCTGCGGCGCGCGTCGCCGTATTCTTCCTTGAGGTTGCGCAGCTCGGTGCGGATCACTTCGAGCAGCACGTCGGGATTTTCGAGGATCTCGATCAGCCCGCGGATGGTCTCCAGCAGGGCCTTGTACTCGTCGGTGAGCTTGTCCTGCTCCAGCCCGGTGAGGCGGTGCAGGCGCATTTCCAGGATCTGCTGTGCCTGGATGTCGGTGAGCTGGTAACCGCTTTCGAGCAGGCCGACACCGGAGGGCAGATCCTCGGGACGCGAGGCTTCCGCACCCGCGGCCGAGAGCAGCGCGCCGACCAGGCCGGGCTGCCAGGTGCGAGCCAACATCCGATCCTTGGCGACCTGCGGACTCTCCGAGCTCTTGATCAGCTCGATCATCTCGTCGATGTTGGCCAGCGCCACCGTGAGACCTTCGAGGATGTGGGCGCGAGCGCGGGCCTTGCGCAGCTCGAAGATGGTGCGGCGCGTGACGACTTCGCGACGATGGCGGATGAAGGCTTCTAGGATCTGCTTGAGGTTGAGCAGCTGCGGCCGGCCATCGACCAGGGCCACCATGTTGATGCCGAACACCGACTCCATCGGCGTCTGCGAATAGAGGTTGTTGAGCACCACGTCGGCGGCGGCGTCGCGTCGCACCTCGATGAAGATGCGCATACCGTCCTTGTCGGACTCGTCGCGCAACTCGCTGATGCCTTCCAGGCGCTTTTCCTTGACCAGCTCGGCGATCTTCTCGATCAATCGCGCCTTGTTGACCTGATAGGGGATCTCGGTGACGACGATGGACTCGCGCCCGGTCTTGGCGTCCACCTCGATCTCGGCCTTGGCGCGCATCCGCACCCGGCCACGCCCACCGTGATAGGCGGCGTGTATGCCGGCGGTGCCGTTGATGATGCCGCCGGTGGGGAAATCCGGTGCCGGCAAGTGTTCCATCAGGTCGGAAATCGTGGCGTCCGGATCGTCGATCAGCGCCAGGGTGGCATCGACCACCTCGCCCAGGTTGTGTGGCGGGATATTGGTGGCCATGCCCACCGCGATGCCTGCCGAGCCATTCACCAGCAGGTTCGGCACACGGGTCGGAAGGACGGTGGGCTCCTGTTCCTTCTCGTCGTAGTTGGGCTGGAAATCGACGGTTTCCTTGTCGATATCCGAAAGCAGTTCGTGCGTCAGACGCGCCATGCGCGCCTCGGTGTAACGCATTGCCGCGGCCGAGTCGCCGTCAACCGAGCCGAAGTTGCCCTGCCCGTCCACCAACAGGTAACGCAGCGAGAACGGCTGCGCCATGCGCACCAGGGTGTCGTACACCGACTGGTCGCCGTGCGGGTGGTATTTACCGATCACGTCACCGACGATGCGGGCCGACTTCACATGTGGCTTGTTGGCGAACGTGCCCAGCTCGTTCATCGCGAACAGCACACGCCGGTGCACCGGCTTCAGACCGTCGCGCACATCCGGAAGCGCACGCCCGACGATCACGCTCATGGCGTAATCCAGATAGCTGCGACGCATCTCGTCTTCGAGATTGACCGGGATGATTTCCTTGGTGAGATCCGTCATTTTTTTCCTGATTCATCCACGGGATACCGCCTCGGATCACGCCCGTGTCACGGCGATTCCGAAGGGCCCCGAAAAGTCATGGGACAAGCGGCGCAGTTTACCACGCGCGGCGCATGCACCTGCTGCCGCGCAGGCCGATGCCGGACTCAGGCGCCAGCCGACACGCGGCGAAGCGAGCTGTCGAACGGCGCCCGCAGCACGCCACGCTCGGTCACGATGGCATCGACCAGGCCGGCCGGCGTCACGTCGAACACCGGATTGAAGGCCCGCACGCCCTCGGCGACGGTGCGCTGCCCGCCATAACCCAGCAATTCAGCGGGATCACGTTCCTCGATGGGAATTCCCGTGCCGTCGGCCATTGCCATGTCCACCGTGGACCAGGGCGCCACCACCATGAACTTCACCCCGAAATGCCGCGCCACGATGGCGAGCTGACGGGTGCCGATCTTGTTGGCGACATCGCCGTTGGCGGTGATGCGGTCGGCACCGACGATCACCCATTGCACCTGTCCGGTAGCCATCAGATGGGCGGCGGCAGCGTCGGCGATCAGGGTGGCGTCGATGCCATCCTGACGCAGCTCCCACACCGTCAGGCGCGCGCCCTGCAACCAGGGACGGGTTTCGGTGGCAAAAACCCGATTGATCCGGCCCTGCGCCACGCCGGCACGGATCACGCCGAGCGCGGTGCCAAAGCCCGCCGTGGCCAGCGAACCGGTGTTGCAGTGGGTGAGCACGCCGCTACCGGGCTCGATCAGGGTGGCACCGAGCTCGCCCATGTGCCGGTTCGCGGCCAGATCCTCGGCCTCGATGGCGGCGGCTTCGGCCACCAGCCGGGCATGCCAGTCCCCGTCATCGACCTGCAGGGCAGCACGCATCCGCGCCAGCGCCCAGGCCAGGTTCACTGCCGTCGGCCGGGCCTCGTTGAGCTTGCGCAGCACCGGCTCAAGCCGCTCGCATGCCTGTGCCCGCGGCGAACCCGCGAGATCACGCGCAGCCAGCACCACGCCCCAGGCCGCCGCGATGCCGATGGCCGGCGCGCCGCGTACTGCCAGTTCAATGATGGCCTGTGCCACCTCGTCGGCGGTGCGGCATTCCAGGAACACCTGTTCGAATGGCAATCGTCGCTGGTCGAGCAGGCGCAAATGGTCCTCACGAAATGCCACCGCGCGAACGCGGTCGTAGCGGGCGTAGTCGATCATGGCGCAGGCAATGGTGACGGGGGCGCCACTCTAGCAGTCCATGACGGACGCGGGGGCGCGAGACAGCCCACGCCGGAAACCTCTCGCCCATCGCTCCGTCCGCCCGAATGAGCCGAAACACCGCGATCCCGCGCCTTTCTGACATGAACGCCATCATCCCGATGGCGCGGCAAGGAGATCGTTATGAGCACATCGCGTACTTCGGTCATTGCATTCGCGGCGCTGGCCTGCCTGATCCCATCTTGGGCCTGGGGCCAGTCCGTCAGGGCAATGGTGATGACCACGGTGACCAACCTGGACTACGGCGGCCACAACAGCGTTCTGGCGCTGGGGTACGAGAGCACCCAGATGCCAGCCACTCCCGTGACCCTGCCGCCATCGAGCGCGTATTTCAGTGGCACCACCAACAGCGGAGCCCAGGGCACCATGGTGTTCAGCGGTACGGCCACCGCCAGCGTCGGCGAGGCGGTGCACGGGCCCTACCCCTTGCCCAAGGGGCTTCACGCCCATGTGCAGGGAACGGTTTCGAACATCTTCTACAACCCGGTCAATCCACCGTATTTCAATTCACTGGTGTCTCCGGCGGAGGTCGATGAAGACGGAGTCCCCGACGAACTCGAAGTCTATGGCCTGGCGGAAATCAATGAAATCCACACCTTGAACGGACCTGGCACAGGTCAGGCCAGAGTGTCCTATCGTTTCTACGTGACGGGTCAGATCACGGGCGGGCCATTGGACGCCGATGGCAACGGCACCATCGCCTGGATGAAATACCAAGCCGGCAGCAACCCGCCCGAGTATGCCTGGTTCACCACGCCCAACCTGCCCAACGGAAGGTTTGCGGGTTATTTCAATACCGCCAGCTACCCCGCAGGCAACGGCGTGCCGCAAACCACCACGATGTCGCTCGTGACCGAATACCGGACCACCACGACCTACCTGGCCGAGGGCAGCCAAACACACGGCAATGTCGACTTCGGCTCCACCATTCGCCTGATTGGCATCGACGTTACCGATGAAGAGGGCAATGCGCTCGCGGGCTGGACGCTCACCGACAGTGAAGGGGTGACCTATGAGTTCCCCGAGATCTTCGACAGCGGGTTCGAGCCGGATCTGGCAACGACCCAACGTGCCTTGCCACTCGCCTGGGACGAGAACTGCTCGGCGTTCCGGGTTCTCGAGGAGACAAAGGCCGTGACTGCACGCGTGGCTTCGGCCTGCGATCTGGCGCCAGGAACGATTCGGGCGATCAGTTTGCGATCACGGCACTGAAAGCCGCTCATGCCCTGTGAAGTGGAGCCAGCCCCACCCCACGGGTTCCCTGCAATGGATGCCCGGTGCGATTTCCTGCATCGGGGAGTCGGGCTTGCCACGGTCAGCCCGGCTCCAACAGATCGATCACGCGATGGCGGCCAGGCGGGCGGCGCACCAAGGTCGCGGCGCAACGCAACGCACCGCGTGCAAAGATGTCGCGATGGGTGGCGCGATGAATCAGCTCGATACGCTCACCCGTCCCGGTGAACTGCACCAGGTGCTCGCCAACGATATCGCCCGCCCGCAGGCTGGCGTAATGCGGGGGCTCGCCACCACCGGCGAGGATCGCCTGGCCCAAGGCCAAGGCGGTGCCGGAAGGGGCATCCTTCTTGTGCACGTGATGCGACTCGACGATGTCGCGCTGCCATCGCGGCAAAGCCGCCGCCGCACGCTGCACCAGGTCTTCCAGCACCGCCACGCCGAGGCTGAAATTGGCCGCCCACAGCACCGGAATGTGGTCGGCCGCAGCCTCAAGCCGCGCAAATTGCCGTTCGTCGAGGCCGGTGGTGCCGCTCAGGAAAGCCGCGCCCTGCATCAGGCAGCGATCCAACACCGCGTCGAATGCCTGCGGCAGGCTGAAGTCGATGCAGACATCGAACGCCGGCACCTCGGAAAACCGCGCCGCGGAAAAGCCCGCGACCCCGTCGATGTGCGGCGCTTCACGCCCGGCGACGGCGGCAATCAATCGCAGCGCCGGCTGCTCGTCGCGCAACCGCAACAACGCCTGCCCCATGCGCCCGGAGGCGCCATGCAGCAACACGCGTGAGGGTGTCGATAAGGCTTCAAGGGGCATCGAAGCTCTCCTGGGAACTCTGTGAACAAGTGGTTTCGGGCGAACCCGTTCCTCGAATCAATCCACCTTGCGGTGGCCTATCGGCGCAGGAACAGGCCTGCTCCGATCTTCCCACAAGCGCGGAGCGTCGGCACGAGCACGATCACGCGCGGGCATCCGCCAACCCGCACCTGCATGCCACACCGGAAGAAGGGTGGAGACACCGCGACCCAGGGATTCCGATGTCCAACACGCGTCAAGGATCCCTGACAAACATTCGACGAGTGTTGCATCGAGGCGCATCAGAGTGTCTACTTGGCACAATCCATACGGTGGCGTCTTGTCAGGGCCGTATGCGACTCGGGGAATATCGCGAAATACACGGGGGTGTGATCGTGAGGCATTTGATGTCCATATCGTTGGGGATGCTGTTCGCTGCCCTGGCCCTGCCGACCTCTGCCGCAAACTATCGTCTTGCGGTCGAGCCGATCTATCCGCCCGAACAGGCGCAGGATGTCTACCGGCCACTGATCAATTACCTCAGACGCACCACCGGGCACCAGTTCCGCCTGGTCACCACGCGCAACTACCACTCGTATTGGCGTGACCTGCGCGACAACGCTCCCGTGGATTTTGCCTTCGACGAAGCGCACTTCGTGGACTTCCGCATCCAGCGATTCGGTTTCGTGCCTGTGGCACGCAATGCGCAACCCACGGTCTACGCCCTGCTCGCCCAATCCGATTACGAGGGCAAGGACATCCGCGCCCTGATCGGGCAACCGGTGGCCTGCATGCCGGCTCCGAGTCTCGGGTTCGCCTTGCTGACAGAAATGTATGGCAACAACCCCTTGACCCAACCCGATATCCGCTCGGAAGCGGTGTCATGGCGCGACGGGGTCGAGATGGTCTTCGCCGGTGAAGTGGAAGCCGCGATGGTGCCGGGTTATCTCGCCGAAACCTATTACAACCTGGTCACCCTGGCCCGTACCAAACCCGTTCCAGGGCGCGCGTTCACCGCAGCGCCGTCGGTACCGGCCGACGACGTGGCAGCCGTGGCCAAGGCGCTGGAATCGTTGCATGAGGACCCGGAACTGTTCGACGTGCTGGCTGAAATGGGCGCGACGCGTTTCGAGCCGGCGACAGCCGCCGAATACGCCGGCCAGGAAAAGATCCTCAGCAGCTTCCACGGCTATCGAGCGGTGAAGGAAGCGACGGACGGCGACCCTGCCAACTGACCGGGTCTCAGCCGTCGCTCGCCTGATCCACCCCAGGCGGGCAGGCGACCCGCCAGCCTCCTGCATCAGGATCCCGCAGCCGATGCCTCATCCGGCACGCTGACCCCGAAGGCCGCGGCCAAGTCCCGGTATGCACCCCGCTGGGCAGCGGTGGTCGCACGCGGCGGCTGCACTTCCAGCACGACAAACTGGTCGCCCGGTGGCGTTCCCGGCATGCCGCGCCCACGCAGGCGCAGACGTTTGCCGCTGCCCGAACCGGCAGGGATGGTCAGCTGCACCGCGCCGCCCAGAGTCGGCACCTCCATAGTGCCACCCAGCGCGGCATCCCAAGGGCTGATCGGGCGGCGTGCGATCACGTTGCGCCCATCCAGTTCGAATGCCGGATGCGGTCGATAACCGATCTCGATCAGCAGGTCGCGCCCGTCCCCGCCCTGTCCCTTCAACCGGATCGCCTGACCGGCACCGATACCGGCAGGAATACGCACTTCCAGCGTTTTGCCATTGACCTCCACGCGCGTCGTACCGCCCGCGTAGGCCGTTTCCAGGTCGATATCCAGATGTGCGCGCAGCTCGGGCGCAGGGCGCGGCCCGGGGCGTGCGCCACGGGAGCGACCGAACAGCGACTCGAAGAAATCACTGAATCCACTGTCGCCAAACCCCTCGAAACCCTGGCCCGGATGGGCCTGACCACCCCAGTTGGGCGGTTGGTACTGCTGGCCGGGGCGGTAGCCGCTGGCACGCAACTGGTCGTATTCGGCGCGACGCTCCTTGTTGCCCAGCACCTCGTTGGCCTCGTTGACGGCCTTGAACTTCTCCTCCGCGCCCGCTTCCTTGCTGACATCCGGATGGTATTTGCGCGCCAAACGGCGGTAAGCCGCCTTGATCGCCTTCTCGTCGGCGTCGGGCGCCACGCCCAGCACCTGATAGTAATCCTTGAACTCCATGCCTCACCCTGATTCCGGATTTCCCGCCCGTCATGATAGCCAGCGCTCCATGCGACCTGGCACAACAGGCCAAAAGACAGGCGGCCTGCGTGGTTTCCCGCGCAGGCCGCCGTCGCCCTTCCGATCACATGGGCAGGGACAACACCCTGCCCACCCGCGCCTTACTGCACCTGGATGCGACGCGGTGTGGTTTCCGGTTTCTTCGGGATGCTGATCTCAAGCACGCCGTTGCGACCACTGGCGGTGATGCTTTCGGCATCGGCGCTGTCGGGCAACGAGAAGCGACGGTGGAACACACCCTGCGAGCGCTCGATGCGCGAGAAGCGCGGATTCTCTTCCGTGCTGACCGTGCTGCGCTCACCCTTGATGGTCAGGATGCCCTTGTCCATGTGGACTTCGATTTGTGCCGGATCGACGCCGGGGATATCGGCAAGGATCACGAAACGGTTGTCTTCTTCCTTGATGTCGACACGTGGCGCCCACTGGCTGGTGACGACATTGCTCTGGTCGGATTCCGCGTCGTGCAAGACGCGATCAAAGAACTGCTTGAACTCGACCGGCCAGCCGTACTGCGAAGCCAGGCGGGAAACAGGATTCTGCAATGTGCTCATGATTGAACTCCTCTGCTGTGAGTGGTTGCGGCGCGACCGCCGCGTTGTTCAGCAGATGGTTCTTGTGCTGTGGGTTCTCAAGCGTCCGTGCCCAGGAAGCGACACGTGCCGCCGTTCTCGTTTCACGAGCCTTCAGCTTGCCCCGGGGCGCCATCAGCGGGCGGCGTGCCAGCCAACCGCAGCAAGGTATCGCGTACATCGCAAGGCTCGATGGGTGCTTCCCAGTCCTCCATCAGCACCGCGTACAACAGGGTTTCGAACTGGCGAGCGAAGCGTGCCGTCACCCAGTCCGGATCCGGAATCGACTTGGCATCGGCGATCAGCCCGAAGTGCACCCGGCCCTGGTAGCTCAGGATCGACAGACCCACGCCGATGCCACCGGTCTGCGGCACCCAGAACATGAACTCGGTGATCGGCACACCGGCCATGTAGAGGGGCATCTGCGGGCCGGGCACGTTGGTCGCCACGGTGGATGCCTTGCGGCTGAAAAGATCCAGCGCCATGCGCTGCACCGGGGTCGGTGTCATGCCCAGGGTGGCCAGTGCACCGAAGGTCATGATGGCCTGGCGGGAGGACTTGATGCGCCCCATGTCCTCGGCGACACGCAGCACGCGCGCCACCGGGTTCGATTCGCCCACCGGCAGTTCCAGAAACACCAGGCCGAAATGGTTGCCGAGCTTCTTGGCATGTTCCAGCGGACGAAGGTTCACCGGCACGGTGGCGCGCAGGGTCAGGCCATCGGGATCTTCGCCGCGCAATTGCAGGTAGTCGCGCAACGCTCCGGCGGCGCAGGCCAACAGCACATCGTTCACGGTACAGCGCAAGGCCCGCCCGACGGCCTTCACTTCCTCCAAGGGGATCGGCGCAGCCCAGGCACAGCGCTTGATGACGCCCAGCGGCGCCTTGAGCGCGGTGGTCGGGTCATCGCTCAAGGCCAAAGCCTGCACCAGTTCGCGGGTGATCTCGCTGCCCTCGCGCGCCAGCACGGTGGCCAGACCCGGATCGCGATAGAGCGCCAGGCTGCCATCGAGCATGCGGCCACCCAGCTTCATCGCCTGATCCACCTGGCGCTGGCCGGGGTAGAAAAAGCGCCGGGTAATCCTCTCGCCATCCTGCTTCAGCCAGGCCTTGGCGAGCTGGTCACCAGGCGCCGGCTCGGCGGAAATGTCGGTCAGCGACAGCAACACCTGGATCAAGGCGATGCCGTCGGCATAGCAATGGTGCACACGGGCGATCAGGGCACTGCCGCCGTTGTAGCGCTCCACCAGATGGAACTGCCACAGTGGCTTGGAGTGGTCGAGTGCGGTACAGGCGAGCTGGCTCACCAGGCGCTGCAACTCCTGCTTGCCGGCTGCGCCAGGAAGCGCCGTGAGGCGCACGTGCCATTCGAGATCGAAGTCCGCGTCGGTTTCCCAGTAGCAGGAAGTACCAGCGTCGACCGCTTTCTGCCGAAACCGCTTGAACGCCAGAAAGCGCTCTCCGATGAGTTCACGCAGCGCATCGATCGACAGCGACTGGTCGAACATCAGGACGCCGGTGATCATCATCAGGTTGGTGGGCTTTTCCATACGCAGCCATGCCGTGTCGACCTTCGACATGGCCTCGCGCCGCCTGCTGCCGTAACTCATCGCGCTCCCCGCACTTGAGGCTCATGCCAGCGATGGTGCCTGTCGCCCGAGCGGTGCGTCAACGCATTGCGCATCACAGCGCCGGCCTCCAGTCGGCCTGGATCACCTGCCAGCCGTCCGGCCCGTCGCGCCAGCCGCTACGCACCGACCAGGGGCGCGCGCTTTCCGGTATCAGCCCGCCACTGCCGCCGGTGGCCACCGCGACGAACTTCACCGTAGCACGGTCGCCATGCAGCTCCACCTCGATCGGCCCGATATTCACGCCGATGGCCTGATGGCGCAGCATCTGCACCCGCAGGAAATTGCGCAGACCGTCGCGATCCAATCCCCCTTCACCGCTGAAATCCTCCGCCACCCCGACGATGAAATCCGCAGGCCGCCGTGTTTCCAGGGCCTCCTGCATCTGCGAAATGCGCTCTCGCAGGCGCTGCTCCGGCGGTGCGCGGCGGCAGCCGGCCACCAATACGACCGCCAGCAACGCCAGCCCCAGCAACCGTATGCCACACCTGCCGCCCGCCGAACAATTCATGCGCCTTGCCCTTCCCGATTGCCCTATGCTCAAATCGCTGAACATACTGCAACCGCGCACGCACGGCGCCTGCGCGATCCGTTTTCCAGCAAAAGGAAGCGACATGAGCATCGAACGTCCCTGGTTTGCCCATTACCCGAAGAATGTACCGGAGCAGATCGACCTCGATGAGTTCAAATCCGTACCGGACGTGCTTGCCGTCGCCTGCCGCGACCATGCCACACGCCCGGCCTACGAAAACATGGGGCGGGTATTGAGCTACGCGCAGATCGACGCGCTCAGCCAGCAGTTCGCCGCCTACCTGCTGTACGAACTCAAGCTCAAGAAAGGCGACCGCATCGCCATCATGCTGCCCAATGTGCTGCAGTACCCGATCGCGATCTTCGGCGCCCTGCGGGCCGGGTTGACGGTGGTCAACACCAATCCGATGTACACCACGCGCGAATTGCGCCATCAGCTGGAGGATTCCGGCGCCAGCGCGATCGTGGTGTTGGACAATTTCGCGGCGACGCTGTCCGAGGCGCTGCACGAGACCTCGATCCGGCAGGTGATCTGCACCGGTGTCGGCGACCTGCTCGGCTTTCCCAAGGGCACCTTGGTCAATTTCATGTTGAAGTACGTGAAAAAGGCCATTCCCGACTTCCACATTCCCGGTGCGATCCGATTCAATGACGCGCTCGCGATGGGCGCCGGCAAGACGCTGCCCTCGGTCGCACTCACGCATGAAGACATTGCCTTCCTGCAATACACCGGCGGCACCACCGGGGTAGCCAAAGGCGCGATGCTCACCCACGGCAACCTGGTGGCCAACATGCAACAGGCCTCGGCGTGGCTTGGTACCAACGTCAAGCCCGGCCACGAGCACATCATCACCGCGCTGCCGCTCTACCACATCTTCGCACTCACCGCAAATTGTCTGGTGTTCATGAAGTTCGGCGGGCTCAATCACCTCATCACCAATCCGCGCGACATGGCGGGCTTCGTGAGGACGCTGTCAAAAATCCCCTTCACCGCCATCACCGGGGTCAACACCCTGTTCAACGGCATGCTCAATACACCCGGTTTCGACAAGCTGGACTTCTCCCACCTGCACCTGACCCTCGGCGGTGGCATGGCGGTGCAGCGCGCGGTGGCCGAACGCTGGAAAAAAGCCACCGGCGTCACCCTGGTGGAAGCCTACGGCCTCACCGAAACCTCGCCGGCTGCCTGCATCAACCCGATGAACCTTGCCGAATACAACGGCTCCATCGGCCTGCCGATCCCCTCCACCGACTGCTGCGTGATGGATGAAGAAAACCGCATGCTGCCGATGGGCGAAGTGGGTGAGCTGTGCGTGCGCGGCCCGCAGGTGATGGCCGGCTACTGGCAGCGACCGGAGGAAACCGCCAAGGTGCTTTCCGCCGATGGCTGGTTGCACACCGGTGATATGGCCAAGATGGACGAGAGGGGATTTTTCTACATCGTCGACCGCAAGAAGGACATGATCCTGGTGTCGGGCTTCAACGTGTACCCGAACGAGATCGAGGACGTGGTGGCACAGATGCCGGGCGTGCTGGAAGTGGCCGCCGTCGGCGTGCCGGACGACAAGTCCGGTGAGGCGGTGAAACTGGTAGTGGTGCGCAAGGATCCCGGTCTTTCCGCCGACGACATCAAGAACTTCTGCCGCACTGAACTCACCGGCTACAAGCAACCCCGCCACATCGAATTCCGCACTGAACTGCCCAAGTCGAACGTCGGCAAGATTCTGCGCCGTGAATTGCGCGACAGCGCAGCGCAGTAAATCGGACAGTGAACCGCGCGCAAAACGCGCCGGGTGATGTCGCTTTTCGGGTCAGGGCTCCTCCACCTGGTAGCCACGCGCGGCGAGTTTAGCCAGCAGGCCACCCTCACCTACCAGTCCGCCGATGGAACCCACCGCAAAACTGCTGCGGTGCTGCTTCAGGGTTTCTTCCACCGACTCCAGCCACAGGGCTTCGAGCCGTTCCGGCAGGTCATCCATGCCCTGCTCCTTCGCAAAACGCGACTCCAGGAACGAATCCATGCAAACCCGTCCGAAATCCACGTAACTCAGCTCACGCAAGGTGAGCATGTCGCCACGGGCCCAGGCGTTGGCACGCAAGCGCATATTGCCCAGGTCGGTTTCAAGATGGTCGAGCGTCTTGCCGAAGCACTCGGCGTCATCGATCGCGCCGGCACGAAAGTCGCGGATCGCCCCGCGTGCGTCGGCGATGGCAATCTCGATCTTCGGACGCTCGATCGGGATACCGTTCTTCTTCGCGATCTTGCGAACCAGGGGCGACACCAGCCCGCGATACTCCAAACCACTCTTCTTGATGGCTGCCGAATAGAGTTCCTGCGAGGCAAACAGCGGACGACGCTTCTCCACCGCACGGTCACGCCCCAGGTAACGTGCCTTCAACTCCAGCCAGCGCGCGTAATCCTCGGCGGAAACGTGTTCGACGAGACGGTCGCCCTCGGGATTCTTGCGCGCACCCATCAGCGCCGGCATCAGCATCAACTGGCGCAGCTTGCCGATGCCCAAATCGAACTTCACCGTGGGCGGAAACAGGATGGCATCGACCGACGCCACCCGCTCGGCCACTTCCGCCGAATCCCACTCCATGCGCCGGGCCACCGGCTGCAAAGTGCCCAGGATCCACATCACATGCCCGTCGCGGCTGACCTTCCACATGCCAGGCCCGGGCATCCTGCCGCTGACGACCAGGGTTTCCAGCATGGTCGCATCCTCACGTGCGGGCGGTTCCATGCCGGCAAGCGTGTCATCCTCAGTTTGCTCCACAGACGCCGCCACCGCATCCTGTGACGCCCTGGCCGTCGATGACAGGCTGATGATCGTCATCAACGGCAACAGTAGCCATGCGTATCGCACCATCGGTTTCATCCGCTGCTCCAGCTCGACCCGGAAAGCGGGAATGGTAGGCCTGGTAGCCAGCCGGATCGCACACATGACGGCCAGGTATTCACGCATGAGCCAGCCTGCCGCACCGGGTCGCAACCCTTCCAGCAGGGCTGCCTGATTCGCAAGCCCAAAGCCGCCCCTCGACCCGCCCGCACCCACCGGCTTTCATTGACCTGAGTCATGGGAATGATTCCCATTGCGGTGCAATACTGGGCGGTGTCACCTTGGAGGCCCCCATGTCCACGCGCTATCCCACCGTCTCTTCCAGCATCCTCGACGCCATCGGCGACACCCCCATGCTGGAGATCGACGGCATCTTCGCCAAGTGCGAGTTCCTCAACCCCTCTGGCTCGATCAAGGCGCGCATCGCCCACTACATCGTCGAGCGCGCCGAGCGCGAGGGCC
>CAZTXX010000038.1:0-2208 GCA_964617405.1 uncultured Aquimonas sp.
GGCTGCCCGCGAGCACGGCGTTCAGGGTGAAGACGAGATTGCTGCCGGTGTCCCCATCAGGCACGGGAAACACGTTGATTTTGTTGAGATGCTCGCGTCGCGAAGCCACCCGTTGCGCTCCGGCAGCGAGTGCGCGGCGCAGGGCGGGAGCGGAGATTCGACGAGAGGCAACAAGGGGAAGTTCAGCGGGAACGGCACTCATGCCCGCAGTCTGCCAGAGCGCTGCAAGGATGGAATGCTGCAATGCAGCGCCCGGCGTGATGTGCGCCACGATCCGCCGCGATCCACGCTTGCAGCGTGTCCTGTCGCGCGCGGAAAAAAACAATGGCCCACCTTCGCAGATGGGCCATTGTCCTGGCCTGTCAACACACCCGGAGGTGCGTCGTACAGGTCATGCCTACATCTCGAAGCCGTCGGCAAAGATCTCCGGCTCGGTGGGCTGGGTGGTGCAGCTTACGTTGACATCCGATACCGGGGCATGCGCCATCGTGCCGGTCGCATTGGCCACGGTGCAAAGCTGGCCGGCGGGCTGGGTAGACACCGTCACCTCATAGGTCTCGCCCGTCGAAACGCCCGGAACGAAGTTGTAGTTGCCGTTCGTGCCGCGCGTCAGCGTCAGCGCACCATTGAGCTGGAGAACGACGGTTCCTGCCAGACCGCTGATGCGTCCACCCACCAAATAGGGCTGCGGCGGGATATCGGCGCAGTTGACCTCCACGTTGGTGACGTTGGCCCCGGCAATGCTGCCGCTGCCGTAGGCGATCGAGCAGTTCTTGCCGGCCGGCGCCGTACCCACGTTCACCACATAGCTCTCACCATCGAACAGCTCGTCCGGGAAGGTGAAGGCGCCGTCTCCACCGACCGCAAGCGGCGTGCCGCCATTGAGCTTGAGCATCAAGCCCGGCCCACCGGTACCGTTGGCGGTGCCGCCGACGCTGTAGGTCGGGATGGTGATGCAAGTGACAGCGACATCGGTCACGTTGGCATTGGTCACGGTACCGCTGCCATTGGCCACCACGCACTCCTGCCCGGCAGGCTGGGCCGCGATGGTGACCGCATAGGGTGTCCCGCCGATCAATACCCCGGCAAAGGTGAAGTTGCCATCGGCGCTCACCGGCAGGTCGCCGCCGCCGTTGAGCTGCAACACCAGCCCCGCCGCCGCCACCCCGCTGGCGGTTCCGCCGACGGTGTAGCTGGGAACCGTGATGCAGGTGACGTTGACATTGGTCACGTCGGCCCCGTTGATGGTGCCGCTGCCGTTGGCAACCTGGCAGGTCTGGCTCACCGGCAGGCTGGTGACGCTCACCGTGTACGACGCACCATCGGGAAGCACATTCGGGAAGGTGTAGGCGCCATCGCCGGCGATCGGAAGATCGGCGCCGTTGTTGAGCTTCAGCGAAAGTCCCGGGCCTACCGCCCCACTGACCTGGCCGCCCACGTTGTACGTGGGACCGACATCGACGGTGAAGTCACCCACCGCCGCCAGCGCGTAGCTCTGCGGGCCCTGCGGCACATTGATGCCGCGCACGCGGATCTGGTAGAGGCCGGCTTGCGGCGTATCGAGCCGGATGCGATGCAGGTTGTTGAGGTTGTCGTAGTTCGAGGTACCCGTGTCCTGGGTGGGATTGGCGTTGTTGACGTTGTAAGCCGCTGGCAATTTCTGCGTCCACACATCGCCGTTGGGCGCCTCCACCTCCAGGCGCAACGAGTTCACCGTCGCCGGGCTGGCATTGATCGCGCCGGCCGCGTCGGTCCAGGTCAGTACCACGGTCAGCGGCGCGCCTGCCGAAACCAGCAGGCTGTGCTCATCGACCGCGCCAAGACCCAGGCCATCCTCGTCATCGTGGATGAAAAGATGGCTGGCATCACCGTCGAAATACAGCGAGTCCTGCAGAAGAATGCGCCCGAAGCCCTGGGCCTGGCCTGGGTTCGTACCGGCGCCCGTACCCGTCATCTTCACCGCACCGGCGGTCAGGATGGCCTTGAGCAAGGCACCGGAAGGCGCGGTGATCGCATCACTGGCGGTCTTCGTGCCACTGGGGTAATAACCTTGGGCGAGATAGTCGCGTACCAGTGCGGCCAGGCCCGACGCCGTCGGCGTCGCCATCGAGGTGCCACTCATGCTGGCGGTGCCACTGGCGCTGCGACCGGCGGAAACGATGTTGTTGCCCTGGGCGCTGAGATCGGGCTTGGTGCGCGAATCCAGCG
>CAZTXX010000038.1:2308-15365 GCA_964617405.1 uncultured Aquimonas sp.
GAAACGATGTTGTTGCCCTGGGCGCTGAGATCGGGCTTGGTGCGCGAATCCAGCGCCGGGCCACGCGAGGAGAAGCCCGCCATGTTGTTGCCGGCGGTGCCGCGATTGGTAGCGCCGATGCTCAGCACGTTCTTGGAATTGCCCGGGCTGCCGACGTTGTTGCCACTCGGACACGCGGTGGCATCGTTGCCGGCGGCAAAAACCACCAACACGTCGCCACGATCCTTCGCCACACGGTCGGCATCGCGCGAGAACTCGTCGTAGGGCACGGTGCAGCCGGAAACACACAGGCCGAACTGGTTGGTACAACCGCCACCCCAGGAGTTGCTGTGAATGCGCGCACCGTTCTGGTAGGCCGTGTCCACCGCGTGGTAGGTGGTGCCGTTGTAGTCGTTGAGATAGTCCAGTCCGGATCCTGCTTCCTGCATCACCAGCTTGGCGTAGGGCGCCATGCCCACCAGGTTGCTGGCGCCGTTGGGCGCGGCGAGCGTGGAACAATCCTGGCCCGGGTTCACGCCGTTGTCGTTGCCCATGATGGAGCCGGCGACGTGGGTGCCGTGGCCGTGGCCGTCGGCCCAGGAGCCACCCGAGGCGCCGGACCATTTGTAGTAGGCCACCACCTTGCGATGATCGTTGTTGGCGGCGATGGCGGCGCAGGAGGGGCCGCTGTTGCACACGCTGATGGCGAGGGTCTGGCTCGGGTCGTTGAAGGCGACGTTGCCCACATACAGTCCGGTATCCAGCTCACCCACAATCTGGCCGCAGCCATAAATGCCCTTGTCCCAGATCGGGTGCTGCGCATTGACATTGCCCTGGTGCAACCAGTGGCCCTGCGAGTTGAAGGCCTGCATCGGCTTGCGGAAGCCCACCGAGAGCACGTCGTCGCGCAGCGCAAGTGCCTCCACCGCCGAGCGCAGGCCGACTGCGCCGCCGCTGTAGCGCGCCGTGGCACGCTGTTCGCCCGCAACCTCGAACACTTCGATACCCGAAAGCGAAGCGATCGAGGAAAGCGTGCCAAGTACCGCGTTGCGACTGGCTACACCATCGAGCGCGATCGACAGCGAATCGACACCGAGTTCGCGGGCGATATTGCCCTGGCGCAGCTCGGCAAAAATATTCGGGTCCACCTTCAGTGCCGGCAGCATCGGCCCGCTCCACACCACACCTTCGATACGCATGGCGTCCGTGTCGAGCGAGGCCGGCATGCGCACGATGAATGCGTTGTACGGCGCATAGCCGACGATGCTGGCACCGAGGAGTTCCAGCGCCTGGCGCTGCTCGCCCAGGATGGGTCCGTCGAACTTCACGATGCGCAGACTGGAATCCTGCACGGATCGGGTGGACAGGAGAACATCCAGATCCACGGCATCGGAATAAACGCGGTTTTCGCACACATCGTGCTGGGCGCCGGAAAACGACACCATGCAGCGCTGATCGTCCGCCGAAGCGGCAAACGGCAAGGCCAGCGCGATGGCCAGCGAAAGAAGGTTACGCATGAAGACTCCCCAGGTTGATCTGATTCATCCGGGCCACAAGGCCCGTGCTTGATATGCCGGCCGAACTTCGGACAGGCATGGGCTCCTTCCCCTCAAGGAACCTGTCGGCACCGGCTACCCGATGCACGAAGCCGCGGATTCTGATGACTTCGATCGAAAATTTCCATGCTGGGCATCACGCACCCGGAGACATCACTCCGCACGCGTGATGTCGCCCTGCCCTGCCGCCGGATGGTGTCGGCGCGAGAACCAGGCATGCAAATCGTCCATCAGGGTGAAGGCCGCTGGCACCACGATCAGGCTCAGCACGGTGGAGGTGATAAGCCCGCCGATCACCGCGATGGCCATGGGCGCGCGGAAACTCGATTCCGCCGAAAGCCCCAGCGCCACCGGCGCCATGCCGGCGCTCATCGCCAGGGTAGTCATGATGACCGGGCGGGCGCGCTTGCGGCAGGCGTCGATCAGTGCGTCATGCTGCGACAGCCCGTGCTCCTTCTCCGCGATCACGGCGTAATCGACCAGCAGGATGGAGTTCTTGGTAGCGATGCCGATCAACATCAACAGCCCGATCAGCGCCGGCAGCGAGAGCATGTTCTGGGTAACCAAAAGCGCGCCGAAAGCGCCGCCCGCACACAGCGGCACGGCGGTCAGGATCGTCACCGGTTGGAAGGCGTTGTTGAACAGCAACAGCAGCACCGCGTAGATGCAGGCGATACCGGCCAGCATCGCCAGCACGAAGCCGGTGAACAGCTCCACGAAGACCTCGGCATCACCGGCGTTGAGGAAACTCACGCCCGCCGGAAGCTGCTGCACGCCGGGCAACCGGTCCACCTCGGCCATCACCTCGCCCAACGCGCGACCATTGAGTTCGGCGGTGAGGGTGACATTGCGTTGACGCTGGTAGCGGTCGATCTGTACCGGCCCGGAGTCGAGCCGGATATCAGCCACCGCATCGAGCGGTACCGGGCCGTCACGACCCATCACCTGGAGCTGCCCGATCAGTGCGGGCTCGGCCAATGCCGCACGCGCGAAGCCCACCCGGATCGGGATCTGCCGCTCGGGCAGGTTGAGCTTGGCGAGGTACTGCACGTAGTCACCCGCGGTCGCGATACGCGTCGCCTCGGCAATGGCTTCGGTGGTGACACCGCGTTCGGCGGCACGCACCGGATCGGGCGCGATGACCACTTCGGGTCGCAGCAACGAGGCGGTCGAGCTGATGCTGCCCAATCCGGCAATCGTCCGGAGGTCGCGCTCCACCGCTTGGGCGGCTTCCGACAAGCGCAGCGGATCGTCACCGGCCAGCACCAGCTGCATCTGCTCGCCAGGTTCGGTACTGAGGAAACTGACACGTACCCCGGCCAGGTCACGCAGCCGTGCACGGGTCTCACGCTCGAGATCCTTCTGGTGGCGTGACCGCGCAGCAGCCGGGCCCCAGTCCAGGATCAGGGTGGCCTTGCGGGTTTCCCCGACGCCTGTCTTGCCAGGATCGCCCAGATCCAGCGCGCCGCCAACCATGGTGTAGACCTGTCGCAATTCGGGGATGTCGGACAGCAGACTGCGTGCGTGTTCGGCGACATCGGTGGTTTCCTCGATGGAAGCACCTGGTGCCAATTCGAGCCCGAGGTTGCTGCGCCCCAGATCCGAAACGGGGATGAAGGTGGCGGGGATCAGCGGCACCAGGGCCAACGACGCCAGGAACAGCCCGAACGCGATCCACAGGGTGCGCGCACGATGGCGCAAGGCGGCATCCACCCAACCCAGATACCAGCGCATCAGGCGCCCCTCATGGGTGTGCTCGGGCTGCGGCTTGAGCTGGTAGGCCGCGATCATCGGCGTGAGCAGGCGCGCCACCATCAACGAGAACAGCACCGCCGTGGCTGCTGTCCAGCCGAACTCGCGGAAGAACTTGCCGGCGATGCCGGGCATGAAGGCCACCGGCACGAACACCGCCGCCAGGGTCATGGAGGTGGCGATCACCGCCATGCCGATTTCCTGCGCCGCATCCAGCGCCGCCTGCTTCGGCGTCTTGCCCATGCCGAGGTGGCGCACGATGTTCTCCACCTCCACGATCGCATCATCCACCAGCACGCCGACCACCACCGCCAGCGCCAGCAGGGTGATCATGTTGAGGCTGAAACCGAACCAGTGGACCACCGCGAAGGTGGGGATGATCGACAGCGGCAGCGCCAGCGCCGAAATCCAGGTGGCGCGCCAGTCACGCAGGAAGACAAACACCACCAGCACCGCCAGCGCGCCGCCCTCCCACAGCATCGCCATGGATGAATCATACGAGCGCTCGGCTTCCTCCACGGTGGAGAACACCACCTCAAAGCGCACCCCGGGGTGGTTGGTTTCCAGTTCCTCCAGCGCCCGGCGCACGCCACGCGCCACCTCCACCTCGCTCGATCCGCGCGCACGCATCATCGAGAAACCCACCACCGGCTCACCGTCGAGCAAGGCCGCTTCCAGCGGATCGGCAGCCCCATCGGAAACCCTGGCCAGCTCGGAGAGCCGCACCGCACGCCCATCACGCAAGGCGATGGGGTAATCGCGCAGTTCCCCGGGCAGCGTCACGGTACCGATGGTGCGCACCACCTGGCGTTCGCCACCCCATTCGGCCTGCCCGGAAGGGCGTTCCACCTGGATCATCGCCAACTGCTGCGACACCTCGGCGGCGGTGATGCCATAGCCCAGCAGCGCCGCCGGATCGAGATCGACGCGCACCTCGCGTTCGACGCCACCGGTTCGCACCACCTGGGCGATGCCACGCACCCCGAACAGGGCGCGTGACACCGTGTCATCGACGAACCAGCTCAGCTCGTCGGCACGCCAGCCCGGCGCGCGCACCGCATAGGCCAGCAGCGTGCCGCCAGTGATCGAGACCTTCGCGATCACCGGCTCCTGGATATCGCGCGGCAGATCGACGCGGATCCGTGTGATGGCATCGCGCACCTCGTCCAGCGCCGGCTCCAGTGGCGTTTCCAGATGGAACTCGACAAAGGTGAGCGATTGGCCCTCGGTGACCGAGGATATCGTCCGCTTCACGCCTTCCAGCGTGGCCACCGCGTTTTCCACCCGCCGCGTGATCTCGGTTTCCAGCTGCGCCGGAGCCGCGCCCGGCAGGTTCACCGCGACGGTCACCATCGGAAAGGCGATATCGGGAAAACGCGATACCGGCAGCTTGTGGAAGGCGAAGAGGCCCGCCACGCAAAGCGCAATGAACAACAGGATCGCGGGCAGCGGCCGATGGATCGACCAGGCCGAGAAATTCATGGCGCGCCCGTTGCCGGGACCACGCGCACGCGGTCGCCATCGCCCAGGAAGCCCGCACCGCGCCCCACGACCTGTTCACCTTCCTCCAGTCCGGCGAGCACTTCGATGCGCTCCCCGAACAGGCGGCCGGATTCGATGCGTCGACGCACCGCACGCTGGCCGTCGTCGATCCCGAAAACATAGGACATCCCGTCACGGCGCACCACGGCGGCCAACGGCACGGTGAGCGTGGGCGCCATGGCCGTCTCGATGCGTCCTTCGACCACCATGCCGGCACGCAGCGCGCCGGGTTCGGGCATATCGGCCTGCAGCAATGCGCTGCGCGTTGCGGTATCCAGACCCGGCGCGACCGCACGCACGCGGCCTTCCACTGCCGCACCATCGGTGCCGCGCAAGCGCACCACCTGCCCCACGGCCACCTTCGGCAGGTCCGCCTGTGGCACCTGCGCGCGCCACTCCAGGCGGTTGTGGCGAATCAGGCCGAACAGCGCGGTGCCAGAGGAAACCACTTCGCCCGGCTGTACCGCACGACGCGAAATCACCCCGGCATCCGGCGCTTCCAGCACCGTCCAGGACAGGCGCAGCTCGGCCGCCTCCAGCGCCGCACGCGCCACGTTGCGACGCGCCTCGGCCTGGGCCTGGAGCGCGGCGAGCTGATCGAGATCAGCAGCGCTGATCAGGCCTCGCCCGGACAGCGCGCTGCCGCGATCCAGATTGGCTGCCGCCAGCGTCAGGGACGCTTCGGCCTCGGCCAATGCGGCACGCGCCTGTGTGGCGTCGCTGCGCGCGGCGCGATCATCCAGGCGCAGCAGGGCCTCGCCAGCCGCCACCGCCTGCCCGATTTCCACCCGCACCTCGCTCACGCGCAGGCCCGAGACCTCCACACCCAGCGACATTTCCTCCCAGGCCGCCACCTGCCCCGAGGCCACCACCTCATGCGCCAGGGTGTCGCGCTGCACCGGCACCAGCGAAACCACCAGCGCGGTGCCCGCAGTGTCGTCGGCAGCCTCATCCGGCGCCCCGCCACAGGCCGTCAGGCTCAGTGCCAGTGCAAACGCCAGGCTCAAGGTGCGTGCGAGGTGCGGCATGGGAGCGGCTCCAGGGCGGTATTGCCGCAGGCGCGCGGCGGTGCGGGAACGGATGGACGCGGCGGGCGGTGCGTGCGACTCAGGTACGCGGCAAGGTCACGCCACGCTGGCCCTGGTACTTGCCGCCCCGATCCTTGTAGCTGGTCTCGCAGATCTCGTCGGATTCGAAGAACAGCATCTGCGCGACGCCCTCGTTGGCGTAGATCTTCGCCGGCAGCGGCGTGGTGTTGGAGAACTCCAGGGTCACATGCCCTTCCCACTCCGGCTCCAGCGGCGTCACGTTGACGATGATCCCGCAACGCGCATAGGTGCTCTTGCCCAGGCAAACCACCAGGGTGGAACGCGGAATCCGGAAATACTCCACGGTGCGCGCCAGGGCGAAGGAATTGGGCGGGATGATGCAGACCTCGCCGGTGAAATCAACGAAGTTCTTGGGGTCGAAATCCTTGGGATCGACCACGGTGGAATTGATGTTGGTGAACACCTTGAACTCGTTGGCGCAGCGCACGTCGTAGCCGTAGCTGGAGGTGCCATAGGAGACGATGCGCCCACCCGAGGCGTTCTGCCGGATCTGGCCGGGCTCAAAGGGCTCGATCATGCCCTGCTGCTGCGCCATGCGGCGGATCCAGGCGTCGCTCTTGATGCTCATGCGGTGTTCCGTGGGCTGAAAGACGGGTGGCGCGGGATTCTAACCGGGTTCGTCACTCGTCCAAAGGAAACGCCTGCGCCGCCTCGTCCGCTTCACCGATCACATCGACCCCCGGGGGCGGCACGAAGCGGAAGCTGGCCGCATCGAAAGCCGGATTGCGCTGCCAACCGGAAAACCGGATCTCGGTGCGTTGACCCAGCGAATCGGTCATGTCCATGCGCACCAGGGTGTCGTCGGAAAAACCCAGACGCGCGCCGGAAAACGGCGGATCGTCGCCGCGCGGCGCAAGATCCACCCATGCCAGGCCATCGGACTGGCCGCCATCGGTTACCGTGAACTGGCGGTCCAGTTCGGCCGGGTCGACCAGGGCCATCAAGGGGCTCTGGCGCTCTTCGATGCCTTGCGGGCGTACCTGCACCTGCTCCAGATCGGGGTCGAAAATCCACACCTTGTTGCCGTCGGCCACGATCAACTGGGGAAACGGTTCTTCGTATTCCCAGCGGAACTGGCGCGGCACCGCCAGCGCGAGACTGCCGCGGCTGTCTTCCGAAAGCCGGCCGTCGCCATCGAATACGCGTTGCGCGAACTGCCCTTGCAAACCACGCAAATCCCGGGTGAAGCCCTCCAGCGTCACGTGTGGATCCGCGGCCACCGCGGCACCGGCCAGACCCACGGACACGGCAAAGACGACAAGGCGCGACAAGCTGACTTCAAGCATGGTGCAAACCCCTGAAAAGACCGCCATAGCCTGAAGCCCCGCGCATGAATGCAGGCCATGCGCCGGGTGACGATGGCAGGCCACCTCAGTGCGACAACACGCCCGGGTTCATCAGTCCCTTGGGATCAAGCTGCGCCTTGATCGCGTCCAGCACGGCCAATGCCGCCGGTTCGCGACCCTCGCGATAGCTGTAGAACTTGCCAATCTGGAAATTGACGGCGCCGTTGGCGCGCATCGTGGCGGCGATCTCGTGCTTCAGCACGTCGGCCGCGGCACGGGCTTCCAGGTGCTCGCCAGGGCAACCGATGCGCTCGCGATGATCGGGATCGACGGTGCGCACGTGGAAGGCATTGTGTGAGTCGGGCCAGTAGATGCACGGCTCGATCAGGGTGGCCTGCGCACCAACGGTCGACATCAGCGTACCGATGAACAGTCCGTGCTGATCCATCACGGACTTGTTGCGCTCGAACAGGTCTTGCAAAGCCTGGAACAGCTGCGTGCTGCGCGAATGCGGCACAACGCCGTGGATCGGCGCCCAACGCTCACCGGCCGAGCCCAGCATGGCGTTCTTGGCACTGAACGGGTTGGCGGCCATGACCCGTGGCACGCTGTTTTCCACCTCGTGTCCGAACCCGGCCACCGCCTGGCGGGCGGCCTCAACGCGCGCGGCGATTTCGCCCGCGGAATCGCCTTCGAGCGTGATATGCAGGGTAAACAAGTCCGGATCGAGGAAGTTGCGGCCTTTTGCGACCAGTTTGAGCCCTTGCATCAGCCCTCCCTTCTTGATCACGTTGCCGAGCGTTTTCACATCCGAGGAGAGACTGGCGCGACGCATGCGGATCTGCGAGAGGCTGGGATCGAAAGCTGCCACCTCCGAGGCCAGCCCGGCCCGCGCGAGCGCACCCATGGCTCCCATCAACTGGTCGGCGCGCTCGAACTGCCACGACAGATAATCGATATGCGAGTGCTTCGGCAACAAACGCAGCACCGCGCGGGTCTTGATGCCCAACAGGCCGCAGTCGCCCAGGAACACTCCGGTCAGGTCCGGGCCGTACCAGCGGAAGAACGGCGTCGTGTTCGCGGCCGCAGCCGAACCGGTATGCAACACGTCGCCATTGGCGGTGACCACCTCGATACCCAGAACCGAATCGGCGGAAGCACCGTATCGCCCCGAGCCGTGGAAGACGCTGCCCTGCGAAAGCGAACCGCCGACGGTGGCATGCGAGCCGGACATCGGCCCGAAAAACGGGGTGCGCACGCCTTTTTCGTTCAACGCCGCCTGCAGCGCTTGCCAGGTAACCCCGGTATCAACCACGACATAGGCATCCTCGACGTTGATCTCGACCACGCGATTCAAGGAACCGGTGTCGACCAGCACACTGGGCTGGCGGGTGGCGAGGTAGCCACTCGTATAACTCATGCCGCCACCCCGGGGAATGATCGCGATATCGGCATCGACCAGGAGCTTGACGGCTTGCGCCAACTGCTGCGCATCGGCAGGTCGCAATACGGCCAGCAAGGGCTCGCCCTGCCCGTAGACGTCGGTGCCGTAGTACTCCAGCTCGATCGGATCGACAATCAACTCCATCCCGAGTCGGGTACGCAGTTGCTCCAGCACGGCGGTGGTTTGGTTCGATTCGGTGGTCATGCAGGTCTCCTCGCACAGCGGTTCGCGAGCGCGGCGGCGCGCCCGCAATAATCGGATTCGGAATCGGTCACGACCCGCAGCGGCACCTGCAATTCACTCAGGCGCAGCTCCAGATCCGGTCGGGTGGTATCTCGCAGCAGATCATTCAGGCGCTCACCCAGACGCAACAGCTCCACCACGTTGGCGTGAACCTGCCTCGGGTCGGGCGCGGCAACGAGACGACGTGCTTGCGCGGAAGGCGGCAACCAGGGCCACATCAAATGCCGTTCACGCTCCCACTGCCAGGCATCGCACAGGTGCCCCCCGGCACGATCAGGTACGGTCCGGGGCAGGTTTTGAAGCAGGTGGGCCTGCTCGTCGGCATTCAGCAGCCAAGGCTGGTGCAGCACAACCTCCCGAAGCCGGCCGTGCAATGCCCTGGCCAGCGTCGGTACACAACCGGCCGCCGCGCCGTGGGCCTCCAGCACGATCGGCAGACTGCCCGCATCGGTGGCAATCACGGCCAGCAGCGCGCTCGCCACCTGGTCGAGATCGAGTGCGCTGCCGGTTTCGCTGGACGCTCCGTGGCCGGGCAGATCAGGAACCAGCCAAGCCTCATGCGCCGCGGGGATGTCTTCCGGGCGCAACGGTGCGGTACCGGGCGCGTGCAACACCAGGTGCAGGCAGTCGGTACCTGGGTGATTCCAGCAGGCGATGTCGCCGACGTGGGTGGGAACGATGCGGCGCCGCCAGCCGCCCTGCTCCGCCCCGCCCGACGCCCCCTGGAAAACCGGTTCATCGGCAAGCGCCTGACCCAGCCAATAAGCCATGTTCGCGTGCAAGGCGGGCAAGCCACCGGATTCTTCCACGCAATGAACCTGTGCTGGCAGATCCCGCAGCCGCGGCATGTGCGCCAGCAACGGGTCCTCCCGGCGGAACACCAGCCAGGATGGCACCCGCAGTTCGCTTGCCCAGTGATGATCGTTGTGTCGAAACGCGGCACCGTAACCCACTCGATACAGATCGCCCACGTCGAGCACATCCATCACGGCCTCGTGGGTGCCTCGTGTCGTATGCGGCATGATCGCCATGGCCGCCTCGGCGCGGCCGTCGTACCACGGGAAAAAATACTTCTGCTCGCGCATGCGCGCCCACAGCCAGCGCAGGTGGGAGCCGTCCCAGGCGGGGACGAACGGCGGCAGGTAGGCATCGCCGTACATCGCGCTTTCTTCCGGTGTGAAGGCGGCATAGCCGTCGACAACCAGCGCCGCCACGCGCTCGGGATGCGCCCAGGCCAGCCAGGTCGCGATCAGGCCGCCGGTGTGCATGCCAGCCACCGCGAACCGTTCCAGACCGAGGGCATCGGCGAACTCGAGCGTCGCCGCGCCGAACTCGGCGATGGTTTGCGGATCACCCGGCAAGGGATCGGAATAGCCGAAGCCCGGGGTATCCGGTGCGATCACCGTATGGTCAACCGCCAGCCGAGCCATCAGGTCGAGCCACATGCGGGAGTTCTGCGGCGACTGGTGAATCAGCAACACGGCAGTGCCGTGGCCGGCGCTGCGGTAATGCACCTGGCGCCCGTCGATCTCGATGAAGTGGCGGCGGATCGTGCTCATGCACCCTCCGTGAGCCGTACCAGCACCTTGCCGAAGCTGCCGCCGCGCATCTGCGCGCAGAAGGCGGCCGGCGCGGCGGCGAGCCCGTCGTGGATGTCCTCGCGATGGTGCAGCTCGCCGCGGGCCAGCCGGGCCGCCAGCTCCGCCTGCATCTGCGCCATGCGGTCGAGGTGGTCGTACACCACCAGACCGGTCAGGCTGGCGCGCGCAGCGACCACCGGCCCGAGGTTCGGCCCGGGCAAGCGCCGGTCGGCGTTGTACTGCTCCATCATCCCGCACAGCACGATGCGGGCGTTTCGCGCCAGTCGGCCGATCACCGCCTCCAGCACGCGCCCGCCGACGTTGTCGAAGTAGACGTCGATGCCGTCGGGGCAGGCTCCATGCAGCGCATCGACAAAATCGGGCGCGGCGTGGCTGATGCAAGCGTCCATGCCGAAGACCTCGCGCGCGGCGCGCGCCTTGTCCTCACCGCCGACGATGCCCACGACCCGCGCACCGCTCCAGCGCGCCAACTGCAAGGCCAAGCTGCCCACTCCACCGGCCGCCGCGGACACGACGACGGTCTGGCCGGGCTGTGGCGGCGCGATGACCCGCAGGCCGGTCCAAGCCGTCAGCCCGGTGATTCCCATCGGGCCCAGGTGCAGGAAGTCCGGGAAGCCGTCCGAATGCACCACGCGGACGGCGTCCGCGCGGACCACGACCTCTTCCGCCCAGTGCGCGTCGCAGACCACCTGCGCGCCGACAGGCACCGCGGCGTTGTCCGACTCCAGAACGGTTCCCAGGACGGTACCCGGCACCGGCGCACCGATCTCCGGCCGGGGCAGGAAGTAGCGCCCCGCCAGCAGCGGGCGCAGGTAGGGATCGATGGACAGCCACTGGACGCGGACCCGGATCTCGTCCGGCCCGCGCGGGGGCGGGAGGGCTTGCGCCAGGGCAAAGTCGGCGACGTCCGGCAACCCGACCGGGTGGCGAACCACCTGGATCTGGCGCAGCGGCCGCGGACCGTTCGCGTTCATGCCGTGATCGGGCGGATGATCTCGATGGCTTCGCCGTCGGGGCCCAGGACCACCGCCACGTCGGCTCGACCGAAGCCCGGCAGATCCACCTGCGCCTGTGCGACCGGCTCGGCGCCCAAGCGCAGCATGAGATCGCGGTCGGCCGTCAGATCATCGGACACCATGCTGATCGACAGCAGGCCCACGTTGGGCGGCACCGCCTTGTCGCGCAGGGAAACAGATTCGGGCGGGGCGTCGCTCAGGTAGGCGAACATCTCCACCCGGCCCGGGATGATGCTGCCGTCCTTGAGCAGGTTGGCGTTGCGGATCTTGACCGGCTCCTCGGTGCCCAGCAGGTCCTGCAACTCGGGGAAGTCCAGTACGCGGTCGAACAGGGTCTGAAAGCCGAGTCCCTTGTAGAAGTCCGCCGAGCGGTCCACGTCGGGCGTGGTGATCGCGATCGTCTGCAGCACGCTCACTTCGGTGTCGAGCGGGCCGCGCAGCTCGCCGCCCTTTTCATAGGAGAACATGTCGATCTGGATCCCGTCGGGATCGGCGCTGATCGAATCCCAGACGTGCACCTGGTCGGAGACCTCCCAGAAGCTGGGTGCCTTGCTCGCAGTACCGCCCGCGGCAACGATCGCGTGCATGATGTCGCGGGCATCGCGGCAACGGAAATTGAGGATGGTGAAGCCTGCGCCGGTGTACTTGTTCTCCGGTGTGCGGATACGCTCGCCGGGCGGATCGAAGTGCAGCAAGCGCAGGCGCCCGAGCCCGGAATCGTCCGCGCCGAGGACCGCGTAGCTGCCCCGCAGGGACGCATCGAAGCGCCACAGCGGCGCAAGCTCCGCCGCGACCTGTCCGCGCTCCAGCACTTTGTACTGCAGGGCGCCGGTGTAGAACCGGATCGCCGCATCCAGATCGCTGACGCCGAGCGTCGCCATTCTCACTTCAGTAAGCATTGCCTTGTGTCCTCCAGTTTTACGGCCTCGTCGCGTTTTCCGCGCCGACGCGGATTCGGCATTCCTGCGGCGGGCGCTCGAGTACGGCGCCTGCCGTTGAGGTTTTTCAAAACGCGTTGATACCGGTCAACTCGCGCCCGATCACCAGCTGATGCACCGTCTCGGTGCCCTCGTAAGTGATGACCGATTCCAGATTCAGCGCGTGGCGAATCGCGACGTGCTCGGTGGTGATGCCGGCGCCGCCGAGCAGGTCGCGCGCCTCGCGGGCGATGTCGATGGCCATGCGCACGTTGTTCCACTTGGCCAGCGAGACCTGTTGCGGGGTCATCGTTCCTGCATCCTTGAGGCGCCCCAGGCGCAGGCTCAGCAGCTGGGCCAAGGTGATCCGCCGAGCCCAGTCGGCCATCTTGATCTGTGCGCTCTGGGTCGCAGCCACCGGGCGGCCGAACAGGATGCGCTCGCTGGAATAGGCCACGCCTTCGGTCAGACAGGCGATCGCCGCACCGATCGGGCCCCAGGTGATGCCGTAGCGCGCCTGGGTCAGACAGCCCAGCGGGCCCTTCAGGCCCTTCACATTGGGCAGGCGGTTGGCGTCGGGAATGCGCACGTTGTCGAAGTACAGCGCCGAGG
>CAZTXX010000039.1:0-15045 GCA_964617405.1 uncultured Aquimonas sp.
CCCGAGCTGCGCCGCTGGCTGCTCGACCGGATCGACGATACCGCCGCGCTGGAACGCATCGCCGAACGCGCACGCAAGAGTGACAAGCTGCTGGCGCGCACCGCGCGCGAGCGCGTCCAGGCCGCGAAACTTGCCGCCGGCGACCCGCAGGCCACCCGTGAACGGGCACTGGAAATCTGCGACGAACTCGATGCCCTGCGCCGCAGCGTGGCCGCCGATGCCGATACTCGGCGCGAAGCGCTCCGGCAGGAGTGGCAAGGTCTTGCCCCGCGTCTGGATGCCGCCATGGAACGCCGCGTGCAGGGATATTTTTCCGCCCTCGACGCGGCACTCGCGCCACCTCCGCCTCCGGCAGCACCCGAAGTTGTTGTGGAAACGGTCGAGGTCGCGCCCGATGTGCCCGCTCGCGAACCCGATCCGGCGCTCGCCGCCCTGCTCGCCGAACTCGAAGCGCGCGCCGCGCGACTGGCCCCGGGCGAACTCGAAGCCTTGCGCAGCCGCTGGGCAAAGCGCGCCAAGCAGGTCGCGCCGTTGCTGGATTCTGAAAATGAGCAGGACGCGCGGTTCAACGAGCGTGCCAGCGCGTTGCAGGCGCGATTCGACGAGCTTGAGCGCCAGCGCAAGACCGCGCTCGATGGTGCCGCGGACAAGACCGCACAGCTGGAGGCGGCGCTGGAAGCCGGGCATCTTGCCGCGGCACGCGAGCTGCAACAGCAACTGGACGCCGACCGCAAACTGTTGGGCGAGCGCTTTCCGCGTGCCCTCGCGCGGCGATTGGGCGCGGCAGGCGGCGAGCTGGAGCGTCTTGGCCGCTGGCAGCACTGGTCCGACAACAAGGCCCGCCTGGCCTTGATCGACGAGGCCGAGGCGCTGGGCGGCAGCGGCCTGCACCCGGATGCGCTGGCGGTTGGGGTGAAGGAATTGCAGGCGCGTTGGCAGCTGCTGGACGAGGCCGAGAACCGCGCAGCCAAGGCCCAGCATCCGCTCGCGCGCCGCTTCCATGCCGTCTGTCATCGCGCCATCGCACCGGCACGCCCGTATTTCGAAAAGCGCCGCGAACTGCGTGGCGCCCGGCGTGAGGAAATCGAGGCCTTTCTCGGCGAGGCACGTGAACGCCTGGAGGCCACCCCTGATCTTCGCGACCTGCTCGACCTGCGTCGCCAGATCATCGACCAGTTGCGCCTGAGCGATGAGCTGGAGCCGGGCGCACGGCGCGAAATCGGCCAGCAGCTGCGCCAGGCACTCGACCAGGTCAAGGCCGGTATCAGCCAGTCCGAGACCGATGCCGAGGCCGGAAAGCGCAAGCTCATCGCCAATCTGCGCCGCGACCTGATGCATGCCGAACTGGCCACCGCCTTGCCGCTGGCGCGCCAGGCGCAGGCCACCTGGAAGACCCTGCCGCGTGCGGCCCGCAAGGTCGATGACGCCTTGTGGAAGGAGCTGCGCGAGCTGGTTGATCCCTGGTTCTCGCAGGCCGACGCGCAGGTGCGCGAACAGCAGGCGGCGGCCAGCGCACGGACGGAGGAAGCCAAGGCCATCCTCGCCGAACTGGACGAGCTGGCCGATGCCGAGGCTTCGGTACTGGCGCAAGCCGAGTCCCGGCTCGCCGGCCTGCAGACGCGCTGGCGCGCGCTGGCCGACAGCGCGCCTGAAGCCCCCGATGAGCCACCGGCTCCCGCGCGCCGGATGGAACGACGCCCGCCGCGCCGTGCGCCGCGCGAAGGCATCGATGAGCGCGCCTTCGACCGCGCCGTCGCGAAGGTCAGAACCGCCTGCGCGCGGCTGGCCGAGGTCCAGCGCCATGATGAACTGCGCAGCCTGCTCGCCGCCGGCCTGCTGATCGATGAAGCGGAGGCGCTGACCGGCACGAGCGATGCCGCGCAACGCGATGCATTCCTCGCGCGCCTGGAAGCGCTGGCATTGGCCGGCGATGCCCGCCCCGCCTTGCAGGCGCGCCTGCACGCGGCCTTCGACGCACCTGCGCAAACCCCCGGCCCGGACGAACCCGCACCGGAGGCGCGTGCCCGCGAACTCACCGTGCTGGCCGAGCTGGCGCTGGAGCGTGACTCACCCGAGGCCGACCGCGAACTGCGCCGCCGCATCCAGATCGAACGCCTGTCGCGCCACCTTTCCGGCGAGCAGACCCGCGACGAGTTGCGGGAGCTGCTGCTGGGTTATGTCACCCTGAGCGGTGTCCCGGCGCCGCTGCGCCACGCCCTCTCGACGCGCTGGCAGGGCTTGCTGGAAGCCGGTGGCGGCAGGTGATCATCACCGGGTTAAGGGAACTTGGCGGGCATCCGCAGTAAACTAGCCGGCTTGTCAAGGAAAACCCCGATGTCGTTCAAAGACCACCTCCGCGAGCTGGTGCTGCAGGCCCTGCTCGATCTCAAGCGTGCCGGCACGATCGATCTGGAAGGCGAACCGGCGTTCGTGATCGAGCGCGCGCGCAATCCCGAGCACGGCGACTATGCGACCAATGCCGCGATGCTGCTGGCCAAGCCGCTGCGCCGCAATCCGCGCGAGCTGGCGCAGGCCATCGTAGGCAGCCTGCCCAAGTCGCAGCACATCGCCGAGGTGGAGATCGCCGGCCCCGGCTTCATCAACTTCCGCCTCAACACCGCCTGCCGCCAGAGCGCGGTGCGGCGCGTCTTCGAACTGGGCGAGCGCTACGGCTGGCAGCCGGAAGGCTCGCGCGAGTCGATCACCCTGGAATTCGTTTCGGCCAATCCCAACGGCCCGCTGCACGTGGGCCACGGACGCGGCGCGGCCTATGGCGCAAGCCTGGCCAACATCAAGGAAGCCGCCGGCCATGCGGTGCAGCGCGAGTATTACGTCAACGATGCCGGCCGCCAGATGGACATCCTCGCGGTCAGCGTCTGGGTGCGCTACCTGGAGCTGGGCGGCGTCACGGTGCGCTTTCCCGACAATGGCTACCGCGGCGATTACGTGGTCGAGATCGCTCGCGCGCTGCGCGCCCGCGAGGGCGACGAGTTCCTGCGCAAGGCGCTGGACGTCGAATCCGACCTGCCGCCGGACGAGGGCCAGGGCAGCGAGGCGGAGCCCGGCGACAAGGAGAAACACGTCGATGCGCTGATCGCGCGGGCCCGCTCGCTGCTGGGAGAAGCCGCCTATCGCCGTCTGTTCGAGGCCGGCCTCAACTGGTGCCTCGCCGACATCCGTGACGATCTCCAGCAGTTCGGCGTGCGCCACGACAACTTCTTCTCCGAACGCTCGCTGATGACCGACGGCTACGTCGCACGCGCCATCGAGACCTTGCGCGAGAACGACCACCTCTACGAGAGCAACGGCGCCACCTGGTTCCGCGCCACGCATTTTGGCGACGACAAGGACCGCGTGGTGGTGCGCGAGAACGGCGTCACCACCTATTTCGCCTCCGACCTCGGCTATCTGTTGAGCAAGTTCGAGCGCGGCTTTGATCGGGCGCTGTACGTGTTCGGTGCCGACCACCATGGTTACATCGCCCGCCTCAAGGCGGCGGCGCTCGGCCTCGGGCTGGACCCGCAGCACATCGATATCCGCCTGGTGCAGTTCGCCATCCTCTATCGCGGTGACGAACGCGTGCAGATGTCCACCCGCGCCGGCAGCTTCGTCACCCTGCGCGAGCTGCGCGAGGAAGTGGGCACCGACGCCGCGCGTTACTTCTATGTCATGCGCGGCAACGACCAGCACCTGGATTTCGACCTGGACCTGGCCAAGAGCCAGTCCAACGACAACCCGGTGTACTACATCCAGTACGCCCATGCCCGCATCTGCGCGATCTTCCGTCAGCTCGCGGAAAAGAAGTGGGCCTGCACCCGCCCGGCCGCAGAGACGGCGCGTGCTCGCCTGGTCGAGCCGCAGGAACAGGCGCTGCTGATGGAACTGTTCCGCTTCCCCGAGATGATCGAAGCCGCGGCGGAAAACGACGCGCCCCAGCTCATTGCCACCTATTTGCGTGAGCTGGCGGGTGAATTCCACAGCTACTACAACGCCACCGCCATCCTCGTGCCGGAAGAGGAGTTGCGCAACGCGCGCCTCGGCCTGTGCCTGGCGGTGAAACAAGTCCTCGCCAACGGCCTGTCGCTGATCGGCGTGTCGGCCCCGGAGACGATGTGATGGCCAAGCGGCGCAAACCCCAGGCACGGCGCGGTGGCAGCGGCCGGCGCGTGCCGATCTGGATCTGGTTGCTCGGCGGCATGCTGATGGGCTTGGGGCTTTCGGCGGCGCTCATCGTCTACGAGCGCAATGGCAGCCTGCCGTTCCCGCAGCCCAACCCCGCGGCGAAGGCACCGCGCGAAGCCGAGCAACCAATCGCGCAGCGCCCGGCGACACCTGCGGAAAAGCCCAAGCCACGCTACGACTTCTACACCCTGCTGCGCGAGCGCGAAACCCAGGTGTCCGACCGCGAGCTGGCCGAACGCGTCAAGGCGGAAACCACGCCCGCGCCGGCACCCGCGCCGGTCGAAACGCCCGCTCCGACACCCTCCTCGCGCGAGCGCTTCCTGATCCAGGCCGGCGCTTTCCGCGACCTGCGTGATGCCGACGCGGTGAAGGCGCGCATCGCCCTGGCCGGTCTGCAGGCACGGGTGGAGTCCGCCAACGTCAACGGCCAGACCATCCACCGCGTCCGCCTCGGCCCCTATGCCACGGCCAGCGAGCTGGAAGCGGCCAAGCGCCAACTCGCCGAAAACGGCGTGCCCGACACCCTGGCGGTGCGCGAGACGCTGGACTGATCCGTCCGCCTGACGCATCGTGTGCCGGGCGTTTTCCGTATATTCGGTCGGCGCGGCGCGATCCGGCAGTCACCGGCCTGCGATCGCATGGACGTCCTCGCGGATCTTCCGGTCGAGGCGGACATCGCCGCACCCTGCTGACCGCAAGGAGAACGCATGTCCGGATACTCGCTGACGCTCGCCGCCTGGGCGATCCTGCACCTGGCGGTGCTGGTGCGCGCCCTGGCGGTGGAGGGCCGCGCGCCGGGCTCGCGCGCCGCCTGGGCCCTGGTCCTGATCCTGCTTCCGGCGCTTGGGATCGTCCTGTACCTGCTGGTCGGCGAGCCGTGGATGTCGCGTCGCCTGCAGCGCACTACACGCCGCGCAGGCGTGATCGAGCTGGACGAGCCCTTCGCGGATCTGACGGCCCTGGGTCTGCCCGAGCGCCTGCACGCGGCTTTCGCCACCTGCGAGCGGATCGCAGGCGGTGGGGTCACGCGTGGCAATCGCGCGCGCCTGCCCGCGGACTCCCATGCCGCGATCAACGAAATCATCGCCGACATCGACGCGGCACGCTCGCACGTGCACTTGCTGTTCTACATCTGGCTCACCGACGGTAGCGGGCTGCGGATGATCGAGGCACTGGAGCGCGCCGTGCGCCGAGGGGTGACGTGCAGAGTGATCGTGGACGCCGTGGGGTCACGCGCCCTGCTGCGCTCGCGCCACTGGAAAAGGATGGGTGCGGCAGGCATCCAGCTATGCGCCTCGCTGCGGCCTTCTTTCGGCCTGGGCCTGGTGCTGGGCAGCCGCCTGGACCTGCGCAACCACCGCAAGATCGTGGTGGTGGACGACGGCATCACCTGGTGCGGCAGCCAGAACGCGGCCGACCCCGAATTCCTCATCAAGGCCCGCTACGGCCCCTGGATCGACCTCATGCTGCGCTTCGAGGGGCCGGTGGCGCGACAGAACCAACGGCTGTTCCTGGCCAACTGGCGCGTCGAGGTGGGTGAGGCCCTGCCGCTCGCGGACTGGCCCGACGGGACGGAGCCGGACGCGTGCTTCGCAGCCATCGCCTTCGGCACCGGGCCGACCCTGCGGCGCGGCGCGATGTCCGAGGCCTACGTCGCCCTGCTGCACGGCGCGGCCGAGGAAGTGGTGATCACCAATCCCTACTTCGGCCCTGGCCAGGCGCTGTTCTCGGCCCTTCTCGCCTGTGCGCGCCGCGGCGTGCGCACGGTCCTGATCCTGCCGGCGCGCAACGATTCCTGGACCGTCGCGGCGATCAGCCAAGCCTCCTATCGCGAGCTGCTGGAAGCCGGCGTGGAGGTGTTCGAGCACGGTCCGGGGCTGTTGCACGCCAAGACCATGGTGGTGGATCGCGTCGCCGCGCTGGTCGGCTCGGCGAACATGGACCAGCGCAGCCTGGAACTCAATTTCGAGAACAACATCCTGCTGTATTCCGAGCGCGTCGCCGGCGAAATCCGCACGCGGCAGGAGGACTGGATCGCCCAGTCGCGCCGGGTGGAGGAAGCCGAGGTGCGAGCGCGTCGGTTGCCGCGCCGCATCGCCGACAACCTGGCCACGATCCTCAGCCCGATCGCCTGAGTCAGGGGTCCCGGGGCCGGAGCGTACGCATGATCCTTACGCCGTCACGCGCTGGGAGTTTCTGAACAAGCCCTCATCGCGGCCTTCGTCGGGATGGGAGTCGACGCGCGTCGGATCATCCACACGCGCATCCATCGGGCGTGCCGGCCCTCGGCTGTCACCAGACTGTAACGCCGGTTTCATATCGTGCGCGCCACCCGCCAGGTCGGCCCAGGCGCAGCGCACTGGCTGCGGCATCGCCATGGCGGGCTCTCCCTCCTTGCGCCGCAGCCCGATGAAATCTTCTGCTCTCAGCCTTGCCATCCTTGTCGCCCTTTCCTTCCTTCCTGCGCGTGCCGGCTCGGCGCAGGCCGCCGAATCTGCGGTGCCCGCGCCTGATCCGGCGATCACCGAATTGTCCGAAGTCGTGGTGGAACAGTCCGTGGTCGTGGAAGAGGGCGGACAATTCGATGCACTGCAATTGCGGCGCGAATCGGCACAGTTGCTCGACGTGCTCTCCCAAGAACAGATCGCACGTGCCGGCGATTCGGATGCGGCGGTGGCGCTGCGTCGGGTCACCGGCCTCAGTCTGGTCGACGACAAGTTCATCTACGTGCGCGGACTGGGCGAGCGCTATTCCTCGGTACTGCTCAACGGCGCGCAGATTCCCAGCCCCGATCCGACCCGACGCGTGGTGCCGATGGATCTGTTCCCCACCGGACTGCTGTCGGGCATCGACGTCAACAAGAGCTACAACCCCTCGCTGCCGGGGGAGTTCGGCGGCGGCACGGTGAACCTGCGTACGCGCGGCCTGTCGGCGACGCAGGTATTCAAGCTCGATCTGGGCATGGGCTATGCCGAGGGCAGCACCGGCGAGGATGGCTGGCGCGCGGTCAGCGGTGAGCGGGACTGGCTCGGGCGGGACGATGGCATGCGCGCGCCGCCATCCGGGGTGCTGGTTCGCCCGTTGCCACCGCGTGGCTCGCAGGAGCTGGCGGCACTGGGGCGCGAGGTGATGTCCAAGCCGTTCGGTGTATCGCGCAGGAGCGTCGGGCCCGACAGCAGTGCCGCGCTGACGGTTGGTGACATGTACGGTGGCGATGAACTGCGCATCGGCTTCGTCGGAGCGGCACGCTGGTCACAGAGCTGGGACCTGCGCGAGGAGCAGCGTGCCGAATACGCGATCCTGGGCGATGGCGGCCTCATGAAGAACGAGGACTATCTGCGCGAGCGCACCGAGCGCGGCGTCGACAGCAGCCTGTTCTTCTCCACGGGCATCGACATCGGCCAGGCGCATCATCTTGATGCCAGCGTGATGCGCCTGGCGCAGACGCTCCAGCAGGACCGCGTCGATACCGGCCTGCGCAACGCCGGCACCGAGGAACGCAGCACCGCCAGCGAGTGGGTCGAAAACGTGCTGACCACCCGCCAGTTCGGCGGCAGGCACGGATTTCCGGTCGCATCCGGGCTTGAGGTCGACTGGCAGTACACCGATTCCAGCGCCCGCCGCGACCTGCCGTTCGCGCGAAGTTCGACCTACACCCGGAACGTCGCAGGCGATTACGTCTACTCCTCCAGCTTCCCGGTGCAGATGCGCTGGGAAATTATGGACGACAGCGTCACCGAGACGCGCCTGGGCGCCTCGCTGCCATTGAGGATCGGCGACAGCGCCGGCCTGACGCTGTCGGCCGGTGGCAGCCGTTTGCGGCATGAGCGTGATTCGGAAATCTGGCGTTTGAGCGTGCGTCACCTGGCGCGCCCGCCGAACGCGTCAGCGCCGATCGACGAGATCCTCAATCCCGAGGAGATCGACGTCGGCCGACTGGAACTGCTGTCCGCCAGCCAGCCGACCGATTTCTATCAGGCCACGCAATCGCTCGATGCCTGGTACTTGCGCGCCGACCTGGTGCTGGGTGCATTCCGCGCCGACCTGGGCCTGCGGCGCGAAGACAACGACCAGCGTGTCCAAACGCAGAATCCCTTTCTGCCTGGCGCGGTGCCGGTGCTCTCCCACCTGGACGGCAGTGACACGCTGCCCTCGACCACATTCACCTGGGCCCATTCGGACAACGCCCAGCTGCGCCTGTCCTACAACCGGACCGTGAGCCGGCCCGAGTTCCGCGAGCTGTCCACCGCCCCGTACACCGATCCGGTGCTGGACATCACGGTGCTGGGCAACCCCGACCTGCGCCAGACCCGGATCACCAGTTACGACCTGCGCTGGGAATACTATTTCGCCGGCAGCGACAGCCTCTCGATCGCCGTGTTCCGCAAGGAGTTCGACGACCCGATCGAACTGGTGCGTACGCCCGCGTCCGGCAGTCTGCTGGAACTTCGCAACGCCGATACCGCCCATGCGCGCGGGATCGAGTTCGAGATCGGCAGCAATCTCGGCTACTTCGCCGAGGCCGGTTGGGTACCCGCCGCGTTGCGCGACGCCCTCCCGTGGTATGACCTTGCCGTCAGCCTCAACCACACCCGCATCGGCTCGGAAGTGGACCTTGGTGCCAATGCCGGCATCCAGACCTCGAAGCAACGTGCCTTGCAGGGGCAATCGCCATACCTGACCAACCTCGCGCTGACCTGGTTCGACCCCGATGCCGTGCACGAAGCCACCCTGCTCTACAACGTCGCCGGCAAGCGGATCAGCAAGGTCGGGCTGCAGGGTGTGCCGGACGAGTACGAACAGCCCTTCGGGCAGCTCGATCTCAGCTATTCGCGGCACTTTGCCGAGCACTGGAAGCTGCGGCTGCGGCTGCGCAACCTGCTCGATCCTGCGGTGGAGTACACGCAGGGCGACGAGCTCTCGCGGCGCTATCGCAAGGGGCGCGAGGTCGCGGTGAATCTGGAGTGGAGTTACTGAGTCCGGGCGCCGGTCGCGCGTGGCCTTTCGTTCCTGATTGTGCGTGCCCGGCACCGTAGTGAAACCGAAACATCCTTGTCGCAAAGCCGTCACACCGGCCGCCTAAGGTGATGGCTCTCTCCCCGACTGGATTGGCAATGATGTCCTCACCGCTCCGCAAAACCGCCTTGGCACTGGCGCTGGCCAGCGCTTCCCTGACCTGCGCCGCGCAGGTGACCGTCAACGATGGCCTCGATGGCAACTGGTTCGCACCCGATGCGGGCGGGCGCGGCGTCTCCATCGACGCCATCGCCCGCGATGACGGCAGCGCGTTGCTGTATGGCGTGGTCTTCACCTACGACATGGCCGGCAAGCCGTTGTGGCTCAGCTTCCTGGGCGATCTGCAAGCCGGCCAGCACACCGCCGCCGACATTCCCTTGTACCGCTTCGATGGTGGTCGTTTCGACAGCGCCACGCCTGAGCCGGTCGGCACGGTCGTGGGCACCGCGTCGATCGATGTGTCCAGCTGCACCAGTGTCAGCGTCGCACTCGACATGGATGCCACGTCCGGGCTGCCGAGCACGGTGCTCGACGTGAAGCCGGGACAGGTCAACATCGGCGAGACCGCCAACCCGTTGTGCACGCGGGCACCGATACTCTCCGCCTGCCCGGTCGGCACGACCGCCGAAGGCGTGGACTGCCTGCTGCCCTCCGACATCACCACCGATCTCCATCTGCCGGCCGGCAAGACGTATCTGCTCAAGGGGGCGGTCAACGTGCGCCGCGGTGCCGCGCTGTCGATCGAACCCGGCGTCACGGTGCAGGGCCATGCCGATGATTCCATCCCGAACTTCCTGGTCGTCCGGCCCGGTGCGCGCCTGTACGCGGAAGGCACGCCGACCCGACCGATCGTGTTCACCGGCCCGCGCCCGGAAATCGGTTCCTGGGGTGGCGTGGTCATCGCCGGCAATTCAACCTGCAACGACTACGTTTCTCCAGCCGAACCCTGCAAATTCGAGGTCTACCCGGACGTCACGTTCGGCGGCGACCAGCTCGACGACAACTCCGGCATCCTGCGCTATGTGCGTATCCAGTGGGCCGGCATCGCGGTGCGCCCGGACGAAGAGTTGAACTCGCTGACCCTGCTCGGCGTCGGTGCCGGTACCACGATGGAGCACGTGCAGGTGGATGGCGGCAAGGACGATGGCATCGAGTTTTTCGGTGGCAACATCAGTGGCCGCTACCTGGTCTGCTCCAACATGGGCGACGACTGCTTCGATTTCGATGACGGCTACCATGGCAAGCTGCAGTTCTTGCTGGCCTGGCAGGGCGACAACACCGATATCGGCAACGACTCCAACGGCATCGAGTCGGACAACAGCAAGGCCGCGCCGGACCTGCTGCCGCGTACCCGCCCGCAGATCTCCAACATCACGCTGGTCGGCTCGGGCAGCTTCGACAACCTCAACGGGCTGCGCATCCGTCGTGGCAGTGGCGGTGTCTATTCCAACCTGGTGGTGACCGGCTTCACCGGCGTGAGCGTGGCAATCGACGATGCCCCGACCTGGGCGCTGGGTGCCGACGAACTGTCGTTCACCCATTCGTTCGTCGGTCACAGCGGCCAGGGCTTCTTCGGCGGCAGCGCGGCGGGCAGGGAAGCCATCGGCACCTGGTTCAATGCCTTCACCGGCAACCAGACCGGCGATGCCGGACTCGAAGGCTATCTGCCGAAGGCCGAGTCCCCGGTGCTGACCGGTGGCAAGGCGCTGCCTGATGCCTTCTTCCGCCCGGTAGGCTACCGCGGCGCCTTCGCCGGTGCGCACGATGACTGGACCCGCGGCTGGACGGTGAACCTGCCGCGCTGATCGACCTGTCCGCTCCGGCGGCGCGCGTGCCGCCGGAGCGTCTGTCACACGACTGTCATGATGGTGCGGTGCAATAATCACTCCATCGCCACGACAGCATTCCGCATGCAAAAGCGAATCCTCATCGTCGAAGACGAAGTCTCCATCCGCGACATGGTCGCCTTTGCCCTGCATCGGGTCGACATGGAGGTGTTGCAGGCCGCCGACGCGCGCAGCGCCCTGATCGCCCTGGCCGATGGTGCGCCCGACCTGATCCTGCTGGACTGGATGCTGCCCGGCACCTCGGGCCTGGAACTGGCACGCCGGCTGCGTTCCGATCCGCGCAGCGCCGAGGTTCCGATCATCATGCTGACCGCGCGCGGCGAGGAAACCGACCGCGTCGCCGGGCTGGAGGCGGGGGTGGACGACTACGTCGTCAAGCCGTTTTCAACGCGCGAGTTGATCGCACGCATCCGCGCCGTGCTGCGCCGCGCGCAGGGCGATGACGGCACCGGTTCGATTGAAGTGGGAGGGGTACGCATCGACGGCCCCGCACACCGGGTCTACGTGGGCGAGGAGCGCGTCGAGATGGGCCCGACCGAATATCGCCTGCTGCATTTCTTCCTCACCCATCCCGAACGCGTGCACTCGCGCGCGCACCTGTTGGACCAGGTCTGGGGTGGCAGCGTGTATGTGGAAGAGCGCACCGTCGATGTGCACATCCTGCGTTTGCGCAAGGCACTCGAACCCTACGGTTGCGAGCGGCTGGTGCAGACGGTGCGCGGCGCCGGCTACCGGTTTTCCGCCACGCCATGAGCCGGGTCCGCAAGCTGCTGGCGGGTCTTCACGACGTGCGTGGCGCGGCGGCGGCCTTTCCCGATGCCTTGGTGCTGCTCGATGCGGCCGACCACCTGCGCTGGTGCAATCCCGCCGCCCATCGCCTGCTCGGCCTGTCCTGGCCGCAGGACCGGGGCATCAGCGTGGCCGGGCACTTTGCCGATACCGAGCTGGGCGCGTGGCTGCGTGATGGCGCGGACGATCCGGACGACATCGCGGCACCGACCAACGCCGGCGTCCGGCTGCGGCTCACCGCGATCCCCTACGGCGAGCGCGGCAGGCTGCTGCTCGCGCGCGACGTCAGCCATGTCAGTCGCCTGGAGCAGATGCGGCGCGATTTTGTCGCCAACGTCTCGCACGAATTGCGCACCCCGCTCACGGTGATCCACGGCTATCTGGAGCTGCTCGATCCGCAGGAGGTGCCGGCGTTGGCACCGGTGCTGGCCGAGATGCGGCTGCAATCCCAACGGATGCGCGAGATCGTGGAGGATCTGTTGACCCTGTCCCGCCTGGAGATGGAACGTCAGCTTCCCGAAGAATGGGTGGACATGTCCGCGATGCTGCGGGTGCTGCATCGCGAGGCGCAGGCGCTGAGCCTGGACCGCCACCGCATCGTGCTGGAGGATGGCGCGCGCCTGGACCTTCTGGGCTCGCATCGCGATCTGCACAGCGCCTTCTCCAACCTGGTGAGCAATGCGGTGCGCTACACCCCGGAAGGCGGTGTCATCACGATTGCCTGGCGGTGCACGCCGACCGGCGCGGAGTATTCGGTGACCGATACCGGCCACGGCATTCCCGCCGAGCATCTCTCGCGCCTGACCGAGCGCTTCTACCGCGTCTCCTCCAGCCGTTCACGCGCCACCGGCGGCACCGGGCTGGGCCTATCCATCGTCAAGCACGTGCTGAACCTGCACGCCGCCAGGCTCGACATCGCCAGTGAACCAGGCAAGGGCTCGGTGTTCCGCTGTGTCTTCGGCGCGCCCCGCCTGCGCAAGGCCGGGCTCGGTTGATGTCGCTTACGAGGCACCAGCCAGCTTGAGCGCGATCAGGGCCGAGGTGTCGGTTTCACCCTGGCCTTCACGCACCAGCACGGCGTAATCGGCCTCGGCTTGCGCCAGCACCGGATGCGCGATGCCCACGCCCTCGGCAGTGGCGCGGGCGATGCGCAGGTCCTTGAGCATGTGCTCGCACTTGAAGCCCGGGGTGAACTCGCCGCGCAGCATCGTCGCACCGCGCTTGTCGAGGAACCAGTTGGCCGCCGCACCCGAGCCCAGCGTGGGCAGCAGGGTGTCGGCATCGAGGCCGAGCTTTGCGCCCAGCGCGAGCGCCTCGCTCACCGCCTCGTTGATGCCGGCGACCATTACCTGGTTGACCGCCTTGGTGGCCTGCCCGGCGCCGGTCGGCCCCATCAGGGAGATCCGGGCGCCATAGCATTCCAGCGCCGGGCGCATCTTCTCCAAGGTGGCCGCACCGCCACCGCACATCACCGAGAGCCGGCCATTGCGTGCCCCTTCCACGCCGCCCGATACCGGCGCGTCGATGAAGCCGATGCCTCTGGCGGCGAGGATCTTCTGCGCCTCAATCGCGGTGTCGCGGGCCACCGTGGAGTGGTCCACGACGATGGCGCCGGGTTTAAGCACCTCGGCCAGTTCGCGCACGTTCGCCAGCACGTCGGCGTCGGCCGACACGCACAGCATCACCGCGTCGCAGGCGGAAAAGCCGGTTGCATCCGCCGAGGCCGCGATGCCCAGCTCCTGGGCGAGGGCTTGCGCCTTGGCGTGGGTACGGTTGCCCACCACGGCAAGGAGTTTTCTGCCCGCCAGGTGCCGCGCCATCGGCGCACCCATCGCGCCCAGTCCGATGAATCCGATGTTCATTTTGTCTCCTTCACGTATGCAGATGCCGCAGGCCCCAGTTCATTCCACTTCGATCCGATAGTCGTCCGCAACGCGGTGGCCGCGGTGGTCGCGCCACACCCGCAGCCAGGCGACGGAAAACGGCTCGCCGCGGAACATCATACCTTCGCGCAGGCGCATCACCGGCGTGCCGCGTCCGGCAATGACCTGTCCAAGTACCACCTGTTCGGCGGGACTGTTCGCGGCGAGGTTGCTGCGCAGCAGCACCTGCCCCGAGCGCTCGACGATCAGGAGTCCGGTGTGGCGGTAGATCCCGACCAGCGGCGAGCGCGCGTGGACCAGGCGGGCGATGCCGTCGCGTTGCGGCGTGGTGCGGTAGGTGCCCATCCCCAGCAGGCCGCCGCGGCTGCTGATCGTGGTCGACTGCAGCGCGTTGCCCAGATAGCGGCGGTGCCAGTACAGGCACTCGCCCAGCGCACGGAATTCCTCGGCGCCGACGGCGTCCGGATCCACGTAGAGCGTGTCGCCGCGCTGCCAGGTGCCGCCGGGCGCGCGTAGCCCGGCGAGATTGAGGCGCAGGTCGTACTCGATGACCGGCGTCGCCCCGTCCGGGCGCCAGGCGTCGAGGTTGCGGTAGTGGTCCTCGAAGTTGATCGCCTCCAGGACAAGGCCGCGGTAGCGGTAGCGCAACTCCAGCTTCGATCCGCCGGCCTCGTTGCGCGCGTAGGGGCGCCCGTCGATCAGGAAGGCGCTATCGTCGCAGCTGACCGAAGCGATGCTCTGCCAGTTTGCCGCGAGCGCCGGGGCCACCGGCAACCAAGCGAGCGCCACGGCCGTCAACCCGCGCAGCAAACAGCTGCAGACACTCATGACAACGCATCTTGCGCCAGGTGAGCATGAGCGATCAGGTCGGAATCGGACTCGGAATCCGGCGCTGCAACCGTCCATTCCTGCGCCGGGCCAGATACCGGCAACAGCCGCAACTGGCGGCACAGCTCGCGCACCAGCACCGGGGCCACGATGGCCGGCTGGGTGTCGGCTCCGAGCTCCGTCATCTGGGTCACGGCCAAGCCGCGGTAACCACAGGGGTTGATGCGCGAGAACGGTTCAAGATCCATCGCGATGTTGAAGGCCAGGCCGTGGAAGCTGCACCCGCGCCGCACCCGCAGGCCGAGCGCCGCGATCTTGGCGCCATCCACGTACACGCCCGGCGCGCCTTCGCGGCGCACGGCGGCGATGTCCCATTCTTCCAGCGTGTTGATGATGGCCTGCTCGATCCGGCACACCAGCTGGCGCACGCCGATGCCGAGCCGGCGCAGGTCGATCATCGGGTAGGCCACGATCTGGCCCGGGCCGTGATAGGTCACCTG
>CAZTXX010000040.1:0-14713 GCA_964617405.1 uncultured Aquimonas sp.
CGCTGGCCCGCCGAACCGAAGGCCCCTGACACCGTGTCCTTGATGAGCTGCTCGGGCAGGGCCGAGGAGTCGGCGATCATCGCGTTCTGGCCACCGGTCTCGGCGATCAGCACGCCGATGGCGGCGTCGCGTGCAGCCAATGCGCGGTTGATGGCGCGTGCGGTTTCGGTGGAGCCGGTGAAGGCCACGCCGGCCACGCGCGGATCGGCGGTAAGCGCGGCGCCTACGGTGGCTCCGTCGCCGGGAACGAACTGCAGCACCTCGGCGGGTACGCCGGCCTCGTGCAGCAGGCGCGTCATGTGGTAGCCGACCAGGCTGGTCTGTTCGGCAGGCTTGGCGATCACCGCGTTGCCGGCCACCAGGGCGGCGGCGATCTGCCCGGTGAAGATCGCCAGCGGGAAGTTCCACGGGCTGATGCACACGAAGACGCCACGGCCGTGCAGGAAAAGCTGGTTCGATTCACCGGTAGGCCCGGGCAGGGTCTCGCCCTGGGCCAGCATCTGGCGAGCCTGCTGGGCGTAGTAGCGCAGGAAATCCACCGCCTCACGCACTTCGGCGACGCCGTCCGGGAGCGTCTTGCCGGCTTCCTTCACGCACAGTGCGATGAACTGCGGCAGGCGGGCCTGGAGCAGGTCGGCGGCATGTTCGAGCAGCTTGGCGCGCGAGGTGGCCGGCATTGCATCCCACGCCGGTTGTGCTGCCACGGCATTGCCCAGGGCGCGTTCCACGGTGGCTGCATCGGCCGCCTGCCACGTGCCGACCTTCTCACGCCGGTCGGCGGGATTGGTCACGTCACGCGTGGTGCCGGAAGGCTGCGCGCCCGGCACCAGCGGGGTTGCCGCCCAGGGCTGCACAGCCGCATTGATCCTTTCGGCCAACTGCACAAGTTCATCGTCGTTGGCGAGATTGACGCCCATGGAATTCTTCCTCGTTTCGCCATAGAGATCGGCGGGTTGCGGGATGCGCGGATGCGGCTTGAAGTCGAATCCGGCGACGGTGGCGACGGGGTCGGCCACCAGGTCCGACGGCGCGATGGCCGGATCGGTGATGCGGTTGACGAAGCTGGAGTTGGCACCGTTTTCCAGCAGGCGACGCACCAGATAGGGGAGCAGGTCCTCATGGCTGCCCACCGGGGCATAGATGCGGCAGGGGGTATTGAGCGCGTTGGGTGAGACGACCTCGTCATGCAGATCCTGACCCATGCCGTGCAGGCGCTGGAACTCGTAGGGCGCCGATTCGCCACCACCGCTGCGGCCCAGCGCGAGGCGGGCGAACTCGTTGACGGCAGCGATGGTTTGCGCGTTGTGACTGGCGAACATCGGATACAACGCATCGGTGGCATCCAGCATCCTGCGGGCGCAGGCCAGATAGCTCACGTCGGTATTGGGCTTGCGGGTGAACACCGGATAGCCGGCGTGGCCGTCCACCTGGGCACGCTTGACCTCGGAATCCCAGTACGCGCCCTTCACCAGCCGCACCGGAATGCGCCGCCCGACGCGGCGCGCCAGTGCCACCAGCCAGTCGATCGTGAAGGGGGTGCGCTTCTGGTAGGCCTGGATCGCCAAACCCAGCCCTTCCCAGCCATCGAGCGAGGCATCGGTGTAGACCACTTCGATGAGCTCGAGGCTCAGTTCAAGACGATCAGCCTCTTCCGCATCGATGGTGTAGCCGATGCCCTGGGCCTTGGCGAGCTGCGCCAGCTCCAGCACGCGCGGTGCCAACTCGGCCATCACGCGGGCGTGCTTGGCCAGTTCATAGCGCGGATGCAGCGCGGACAGCTTGATCGAGATGCTGGGTGCGGCGAAGACATCGGAGCCGACGAAGCTGCCGTTAGGGCCACTGCGGCCGATGGCGATGATCGCCTGGCGGTAGGCCTCCAGATAACGGTCGGCATCGGCCTGGGTCAGCGCCGCCTCGCCAAGCATGTCATAGGAATGGCGGTAGGCGATGTTGTCCTTGCGGCGTGCGCGCTTGAGCGCCTCATCGATGGTGCGCCCCATCACGAACTGGTGGCCCATGATGCGCATGGCCTGGCGCACCGCCAGGCGGATCACGGGCTCGCCGGCACGCCCCACCAGGCGGCGCAAGGCGTCACCAAAGCTGCGGCGGGTGCTGTCGGCCAGGTTCACCAGTCGACCGGTGAGCATCAAGCCCCAGGTGGAGGCATTCACCAGCACCGAGTCGCTGCGCCCAAGGTGGGATTCCCAGTCGGCTTCGCCGAGCTTGTCGCGGATCAGCCGGTCGGCTGTTTCCTCGTCCGGAATACGCAGCAGGGCCTCGGCCACGCACATCAACAACACGCCTTCCTCGCTGGAGAGGTCGTACTGGTGCATGAAGGCCTCGATGACGCCCTGCTCCTCAGCCTTCTCGCGGACCCGCAACACAAGATTCTCGGCAGTGCGCTGGATCGCAGCCTGCGACTGTGGATCGACCCTTGCCGCATCCAGCAGACCGGCCAGGTGGGCGCCTTCATCCACGGCATAGAAAGGCGTCAAGGCCGCAAGCGACGGGCTGCGCGAACGCAGTTCGGGACTGAGTATGGGTTTCATGAACGCCTCCGGAAATGGGAACGCACAGCCTGGCCATTTTAGTGCAGACCACCCGCGCGAAGGGATATGCCGATTTGTACGCCCTTCGTTCGAATCCGGCATGGAAACCGGCGTGACGCGGACCATCCACATCCCGCGTGCACACAGGACGCCAATCAGTCATGCTTGGGCCGCGGGTGGGAGGCCCGCCGTTGCAGCCACCGACACCGACAATGACAACGATCCTGATCGCGGACGACCATCCGCTGTTTCGCGACGCGCTGCGACGCGCCGTCCTGCAGATTCTTCCCGGCGCACGGCTGCTGGAGGCAGAAGACGTGAGCGGAGTGATCGATCTGGCCACCCGGCACCAGGACGCCGATCTGTTGCTTCTCGACCTCAACATGCCAGGTGCGCATGGCTTCAGTGCGCTGGCTCATGTGCGTTCGCTGTTCCCGGCCTTGCCGGTGGTGGTGGTGTCGGCGCGCGAGGAACCGGCGTTGATGCGTCGCGCCATCGGCCACGGCGCAGCGGGCTTCATTCCCAAGTCGGCCGAGATTGCCGTGATCGGGACGGCACTGGGTGCGGTGCTGGACGGGGATACCTGGCTGCCGCCCGGGGTCGGCCATGGCGGCTCGCTCGATCCGGAGGAAGAGGCCCTTGCGCAGCGCGTGGCGGAGCTGACGCCGCAGCAGTACCGGGTGCTTTCGATGGTGTGCAACGGGCTGCTGAACAAGCAGATCGCCTACGAACTGGATGTTTCTGAAGCCACCATCAAGGCCCATATGACCGCGATCCTGCGCAAACTCGGCGCGCATTCGCGCACCCAGGCCGTGCTGCTCGCCGGTCGGCTCACGCTGGATGGACGCGGCAGCGTGCCGCCGCCCGACGAGGACGACGACGCGCTTTCAGTCGAGCCCTGAAGGCGCGGAGCCACGTTGCGCCGCCGCGCGACGACGTCCGAGCGCGGCGATCAATGCACGAAGCGCCGCCGGGCGCACCGGCTTGTGCAGCACCGGGTAACCCGCAGTTCGCGCACGCTGCGCCAGCGCATCACTGCTGTCGGCGGTGACCAAGGCGCCCGGCACCTCGTCGCCGCCGGCTTCGCGACGCAGGATGTCGAGCACGGCCAGGCCATCGAGCGCTTCGCCAAGATGGAAGTCGGCAAGAACCATATCCACGCGCTCGCCGCGCAGGCGCGCCAGTGCCGCCTCCAGACCCGACGCGGTGAACACCTCCACGCCCCAGCGCTCCAGCAGGGCGATCATGCCCTCGACGATGGCCGGGTCATTGTCCACGCACAATACCCGCAGGCCGGCCACGTCACGCGCCGGAGCCACCGCGTCCGCCGGCACGGCCGGGAGCGCCGGTGCCGCACCGAGCGGAACCTGGATGCGGAACACGCTGCCGCGCCCGAGGCGTGAGGTAACCTGGATCCGGTGCCCGAGGATGTGGGCGATGCGCTCGCAGATCGACAGCCCCAGCCCCAGACCCTTCTCGCCCCAGGGCGAAGGCTGATCAAGGCGTTCGAATTCCTCGAACACCGCCGTCAGATGTTCGTCCGCGATGCCCGGCCCGGTATCCCAGACCTGCCATTCGGCCATCTCACCGCGTCGCCGAACCGCCAGCAGCACCCCGCCATGGCGGGTGTAACGCAGCGCATTGGCAAGGAAGTTCTGCAGGATGCGACGCAACATGCGTCGATCACTGTGCAACCAGAGCTCGCGCGCATGGACGCGCAGCTCCAGCCCGCGCGCGGCAGCCAGCGGAGCGAACTGCTCGTACAGCGACTGGCTCAAACGCGCCGCCGATACCGCGGTGAATTCCGGCTGCATCACGCCACTGTCCAGGCGCGAGGTTTCCAGCAGGCTTTCGAGCAACTCCTCCGCGTTCTTGAGTGCGCTGTCGATGCGCTCGGCAAGTTGGCGCGCATCGGCATCTTCCGAAGGCATGTCCAGCAGGGCCGCGCTGAACAGGCGCGCGGCGTTGAGCGGCTGCAGCAGATCGTGGCTGGCGCCGGCCAGGAAGCGCGTCTTGCTGAGGTTGGCCAGTTCCGCTTCGAGCTTGGCGGCGCGCTGGGCTTCAAGCGCCGCGCTCAACTCGGAAGTGCGCTCGCGCACGCGAAGCTCCAGCGTCTCGTTGGCCTCGATCAGGGCGTTTTCCACGCGCTTGTAGTCGGTCACATCGGTATAGGTGGTGACGTAGCCGCCGCCAGGCATGGCCCGGCCGCGCATTTCATGCACGCTGCCGTCCTGGCGCACGCGCTCGAACACGTAGGGCGAGCCCTGGTGCATGTAGGCCACGCGCTTGTCGATCTGCTCCTGCACCTCTTCCGGAGTCGCGCCGGAGCGCTCGGCGTTCCAACGGATCAGGTCGGCCACGGGGCGTCCGACGTAGACCATGCCATCGGGATAATCGAACAGCTCCACATACCGACGGTTCCAGGCCACCAGTCGCAGTTCGGCATCCACCACGCTGATGCCCTGCGTGATGTTCTCCAGGGTGGTGGCCAGCAGGGTGCGATTGAAGCGCAACTCCTGTGAGGTCTCATCGAGCAGCGCCACCACTTCACCAAGATCCATGCCGGTGCCGCGCAGCGCGGTGGTGAGCATGCGCCTTGCGGTCGCCGCGCCGATGGACGCCGAGAGCAGGCGTTCGGTGTGCTGCAACAGGCTGCGGTCGGCGGCTTCGCCCGGCACCAGCGAACGCCCGGATTGTTCGCAGAACTCGGCGAACGCGCGCTCCACCGCGCGGATCCCGACGATGCGCTCGGCGATGGTGCGCAGATCCGCCACCGTGATACGCCCACGCCACTCCCCCTCGACATTGCTCACCCGCTGCGCGGATGGATCGAGATAAGGCAGGGCGCGCAGCCGGTCGTCCACCGCCGGGCGATAGCGCAGGCTGAGGAACACGAAAAACGCCACGTTGAGCAGCAGCGACCAGAACACGCCATGGGTCAGCGGATCCCAACCCGACAAGCCGAACAGCGCGTGCGGGCGCAGCATCGCGATGCCGAAGACGCCCTCTTCGATCCAGCGCCATTCCAGCTCCGCCGAGGCCGCGACCGTCGGCAGCAGCAAGGTGTAGGTGCATACCGCGAATCCGGCGATCAACCCACCATAGGCACCCACGCGGCTGGCGCCATACCAGTACAGCCCGCCAATGATCGCCGGTGCGAACTGCGCCACCGCGGCGAACGCGAGCAGTCCGATCTGGGCGAGCCCCTCCTGCCCCGTGGTGGCGCGGTAATAGAGATAGGCCGTCATGGCCAGCGCCACGATGGTGGCGCGACGGATGCCGAGCACCAGGCCCGAGAGGTCACGCGTGGCACTCGCCTCCACCCAGCCCAGGCGCAGGGCCAGCGGCAGGACGAGATCGTTGGAAACCATCGTCGCCAGCGCCACCGTGGCCACGATCACCATTCCCGTGGCTGCGGAAAACCCGCCAAGGAAGGCCACCAGCGCCAGCGCATCCTGGCCACGCGAGAGCGGCAGCATCAGCACATAGGTATCGGGGTTCACTGCCGCACCACCGAAGGCCGCCGACCCCGCCAACGCGATCGGTACGACCAGCACGCTGATCACCGCCAGATAGGCCGGGAACAACCAGCGCGCCCGGCGCACATCCTGCGGGTTCTCGCATTCCACGATACCCACCTGGAACTGGCGCGGCAGGCAGATGATCGCCAGGAAGGCGAGCAGCAATTGGGAAACGAAACCAGCCGGCAACGATGACGCACCCAGAGCCGAGGCCTGCACGCGCGTCACGAAACCATCGGAAACCTGCGCGAGCGCGAACAAGCCGACCGCGACGAAGGCCAGCAGCTTCACCAACGACTCCAGCGCGATCGCCAGCATCAGGCCGTGATGGTGCTCGGTGGCATCCACCTGCCGGGTTCCGAACAGGATCGAGAACGCCGCCAGCAACACCGCAAGATAGAACGCCGGCTCGCGCAACGGTGCCGGTGGACCGTGGTGACCGATGCCGCTGAGCACCTCGATGCTCATCGCACCGGCCTTGAACTGCAAGGCGAGGTAGGGCACCGCCGCGATCAGGGCGATCACCGTCACCAGCGCCGCCAGGCCCTGAGACTTGCCGTAGCGCGAACCGATGAAGTCGGCGATCGAAGTGATGTTCTGTTCGTGCGCCACCTGCACCAGACGTTGCAGCAGGCCGAAGCCGAACACGAACAGCAGGATCGGCCCCAGATAGATCGGCAGGAAACTCCAACCCGAGGACACCGCCGTGCCCACCGCGCCATAAAACGTCCACGACGAGCAGTAGACCGCCAACGCCAGGCTGTAGACGATCGGGCGCAGCGGAGTGCGCTCGGGATAGAGCGGCCGGCGGTCACCGAAATAGGCCACTGCGAACAGCAGCGCCACATACGCCAGCGATACCCCCAACAGCACCCAGCCTGCGACCATCGGATCGTCCCCGCAGCACCCCGTGTCGGCCCGATGGTAACGCCAGTCCGGCGACAAATAGCCTCCATCACCATGCGACGGCCCCGCCGAATCCCTTCACCCGGGCAGGCACGATCGGAATCGCGGCGCGGTGGCGCACAACCCTCCCACGCCAACGACTAGCCCTCGGGCGGAAACCGCACACACCGTATCGATGCGCTGCGGGGCCATGTTTTGCGTTCCCCGAAAACTCCGGTACAATGGTCGGCCCGGTCGCCAAAATCCCATGTCGACACGGGCCTGCAGGGTGCTCTTTCCCCTGCGATCAACCGCCCAGGCATCGCAAGATCGTTGCGCAGGTCAGATCGACCCGCTATCATTCGCCGTCTTTCGCCTTGCTTTTGGCAAGCCAACCGTTTTTTTCGAGAAGTTGTCATGAAGACCTTCAGCGCCAAGTCCGAAACCGTCCAGCGCGACTGGTACGTGGTCGACGCCAGCGGCAAGACCTTGGGCCGCCTGTGCTCCGAGCTCGCCATCCGCCTGCGTGGCAAGCACAAGCCCGTCTACACCCCGCACGTGGACACCGGCGACTATCTGGTCGTCATCAACGCCGAAAAGATCCACGCCACCGGCAACAAGGTGCAGGACAAGAAGTACCACCGCTTCACCGGCTACATCGGCAACCTCAAGACCGAGACCCTCGGCCAGGCGCTGGAGCGCCACCCCGAGCGCGTCATCGAGATCGGCGTCAAGGGCATGCTGCCGAAGAACCCGCTGGGCCGCGCGATGTTCCGCAAGCTCAAGGTCTATGCCGGCCCGAACCATCCGCACACTGCCCAGCAGCCGCAAGCGCTGGAACTCTGAGTAGACACTCATGGCAATCCAACAGAATTACGGCACCGGCCGTCGCAAGTCCTCCACCGCCCGCGTGTTCCTGCGCCCGGGTTCCGGCGTGATCACGATCAACCATCGTTCGATCGAGCAGTTCTTCGGCCGCGAAACCGCCCGCATGATCGTGCGCCAGCCGCTGGAACTGACCCAGATGACCGAGAAGTTCGACGTGCTGGTCACGGTCGAAGGCGGCGGCACCACCGGTCAGGCCGGCGCCATCCGCCTGGGCCTTGCCCGCGCGCTGGTCGACTACGACGAAAACCTCAAGAGCGACCTGCGTCGCGCCGGCTTCATGACCCGTGACGCCCGCGAAGTCGAGCGCAAAAAGGTCGGCCTGCACAAGGCTCGTCGCGCCACGCAGTTCTCCAAGCGCTAAGACTTGCTGTATAACCAGCCGCATAGCCCCGTCGCCAAGCGGTAAGGCACCTGACTCTGACTCAGGCATTCGGTGGTTCGAATCCATCCGGGGCTGCCAAAAACGAAAAAGCCCGCCGCAAGGCGGGTTTTTTCTTGCACGCGGCAGGCAGAAACACCATGGACGGGGCGCACCGCCGGTAGAATCCACAGCCCGGGCCTATAGCTCAATGGTTGGAGCAGAGGACTCGTAATCCTTTGGTTCCAGGTTCGAGTCCTGGTGGGGCGAACCGGGGCTCTCGGCTGCTGCCGGTGGCAGCAGACGCCGGTGAGCGCCTCGCCATGGAGGGCGAGGCAGGCGGGCGCACCATGGATGGTTCCTGCGACAATACCCCGATCACGCGGGCCTATAGCTCAATGGTTAGAGCAGAGGACTCATAATCCTTTGGTTCCAGGTTCGAGTCCTGGTGGGCCCACCATTCTCCGATCACCCATGACCGCCCTCATCGCCCTTTGCACCTGCCCCGACCGCGAAAGCGCCCGCACGCTGGCGCTGTCTCTCGTGGAAGCACGGCTGGCGGCCTGCGTGAACCTGATCCCGGGCGTGGAGTCGGTATACCGCTGGCAGGGCGCGGTGGAGCACTCGGAGGAGGTCCAGCTCGTCATCAAGACAGGTGCCGACCGCCTCGAAGCGCTCAAGAGCCACATCCTCGCCCACCACCCTTATGAACTCCCCGAGATCCTCGCGGTCGAAGCCGGTTCGGGGCTGGATCGCTACTTCGCCTGGATCGATGATGCGACACGTCCAGCCGCCTCCTGATGTCCGGATAGTGCTGAAATGACCTTGCGTGCTCTTTTTCTTTTCACCCTGACACTGTTGCTGCCATTCTGGGCACCGGCTGCCGGGGCTTTCGACGAATCCGACCTGCTGCCGGTGGACGAGGCCTTCGCGCTGGAAGCGCGCGCCATCGACGCCGACCACGTGCAGTTCCGCTTCTCCATCGCCGACGGCTACTACCTGTACCGTCACCGTTTTTCGGTAGAGGCATTGGATGCCGATGCCCCCGCCGGGTCGCTGGATTCTCCGCGCGGCACGCCTTACCACGACGAGTTCTTCGGTGATGTCGAAACCTGGCGCGACAGCGTGGTGGCGACCCTGGGGGAGCTGCGTGGCAGCCTCGTCGCACCACGTCGCTTTCTGGTGAAATACCAAGGCTGCGCGGACATGGGGATCTGCTATCCACCACAACGACGCGAGGTGCTGGTGGAATCGGTGGCGGATGCCGCCGCAGCGACGCAGGGTGCCCTCTCCAATGCCTTGCCGGCCATCGGGCAACCAGCTGCGATCAATCTCGGCGGTCTGGGTGGGCTGGGCGGTGCCGCAGGATTCGGCACTGACGCATTGCCGTTGCCGGCCGAAGAGGCCTTCCGGTTCGAAGCCATCGCCAACTCCGCCACGGAATTGCTGCTGCGCTTCACGCCGGCACCCGGTTACTACCTTTACCGCGACCGGTCCGAGTTCCGCCTGCTCGATGCACAAGGCGTCCAACTGTCCAGTGCACAGTGGCCCAAGGGCGTGGAGCACCAGGACGAGCACTTCGGCGATGTCATCGTCTATTTCGACCAGATCGACCTGCCCCTCGGCCTGCGCCGCAGCCGCGCGGAGGCCGGCCCGCTGACGCTGGAAGCCACTTTCCAGGGTTGCCAGAACGATGGCATCTGCTACCCGCCGATGACCCGTCAGGTGACCTTGCAACTGCCCGCCGCGGCTGCGCATGAACTGGTGTCGCTGGCACCGTCCTCATCTTCGGGCTCCGGTACGGCCGATTCGCGCGCGCCCATCGGCATGGGTGCCTGGCTGAAGGCGCTGCTTTTCGCGTTGGGCGGCGGCCTGATCCTCAACCTGATGCCCTGCGTCCTGCCGGTGCTCTCGCTCAAGGCGCTGTCGCTGGCGCAAAGCGGCGAGAACGCGGGCAAGGCACGCGCCCACGCGCTCTGGTATACGGCCGGGGTTTTGCTGAGTTTTGCCCTCGTGGGCGCGACCGCACTGGCCCTGCGGCAGTTGGGACTGGCACTGGGCTGGGGCTTCCAGTTGCAGCAACCCTTGGTGGTCGGGGCCTTGGCTTATCTGATGGCGGCGGTCGGCCTGAGCCTGTCCGGCGTGTTCTCCATCGGTGCCGGCTGGGCCGGTGCGGGCCAGGGACTGGCATCGAAAAAGGGCCCGGCGGGTGATTTCTTCACCGGCGTGCTGGCCGTGGTGGTCGCAAGTCCCTGTACCGCGCCGCTGATGGGCGGGGCGCTGGCGTTCGCCTTCGTCGCACCGACTGCGCTGGCCATTTCCGTATTCCTTGCGCTGGGCCTGGGCCTGGCGCTGCCCTTCCTCCTGATCGGCTTCATTCCGGCCCTGGCGCAACGGCTGCCAAAACCCGGCGCCTGGATGGAGACCTTCAAGCAGATCCTCGCCTTCCCGATGTACCTCACCGCAGTGTGGCTGCTCTGGGTGCTGGGCCAGCAGCGCGGTGTCGATGCCTTCGGTTATGCCTTGGCCGGCATCGTGGTGCTCGCACTGGCGCTTTGGCGTTGGGAAAAGGCTCGCTGGGGCGGTGGCAACAGCGCACGCGCGGTGGCACTCGTCCTGCTGCTGCTGGCCTTGTGGCCGTTGTGGCGGATCCCGCAGCTCGCCCTGCCCTCCGCCACGGCCGCGAACGTCGAGGGTGAACTGGCCTACAGCGCGCAGGCGCTCGACTCCCTGCGCGCCGAGGGACGCACGGTCTTCATCAACATGACAGCGGACTGGTGCGTGACCTGCAAGGCGAACGAGAAACGCGTGCTTTCCAGTGACGACTTCCGCGACATGCTCGTGCGGCACGACGCGGTGTACATGAAAGGCGACTGGACCAATGTCGACCCGGCCATTACCGCGTTCCTGGAAGCACACGGCGCGGTCGGTGTGCCGCTCTATGTGGTGGCCGCCCCGGGTCGTGACGACACGGTATTGCCCACGGTGCTGACCTTCGATGCGGTCGAATCCGCGCTGGCGGCGCCATGAAGCCCTGGAAACAGGCATTGCTGATCGGTGCCCTCGGCCTGGTGGGCGCCATGGCGGGCCTGGGTTTCGCCATGGTGGCCTTTGGCCCCTCGGTGCTGCTTGGCAATGAAACCGGGCAATGGGTGGTCAGACACGTATTCGGTCAAGGTCCGACCCTGCCCGACGGACGCGCGGTGATCGGCCTGGGAGACGCCCTGCCAATGCTGCCGGTATACGAACTCGACGGCAATGCGCATACGTTCTCGCATCAGGGACGCCCGCTGCTCATCAATTACTGGGCAAGCTGGTGCCCGCCTTGCGTCGAGGAAATGCCTTTGCTTGATGCACTCGACAACGCGCAAGGCGAGGGCGGGCTGCGCGTGGTCGGCATCGCACTCGACGAACCGGACGCGGTAGCCGACTTCCTCGCCCGCCACCCGGTCGGTTTTCCGATCTTCCTGGAAGAATCCGGCCCCAACGACAGCTCCGCGCTGCTGGGCAACATCCGCGGCGTGCTGCCCTACTCGGTGCTGATCGACGCCGACGGCAAGCTGCGCAAGCGCAAGATGGGTGCTTTCAGGAAAGGCGAGCTGGAGAAGTGGATCCAGCCCTGATGATCGCCAGATGCGCTGCTGGGCAGCCGCGTTACATCCTTTTTCCGCTTCGGGAAATTCAAACAAGCGATTAAATCGCGTAATTTCGGCGAAAAACCCTGCATCTTCTGGACATCCAAGAGCTGCTGCACCACACTGCCCGCCCTTGGAAACGTCCGGAACCTCGATGGCGAACCTGCTCGTCCTGCATGGCCCCAACCTCAACCTGCTCGGCACACGCGAGCCGGAGGTCTATGGCGCCACCACGCTGGCCGAGATCGAAGCCGACCTGGTTGCGCGCGCGGGCGAACGCGGCCATGTGCTGCAAAGCCTGCAATCCAATGCCGAGCATGTGCTGGTGGATCGCATCCAGGCGGCGCGCACCGATGGCACCGCGTTCATCCTGATCAACCCTGCCGCCTTCACCCACACCAGCGTGGCGATCCGCGATGCGCTGGCCGGTGTCGCAATTCCGTTCATCGAGATCCACCTCTCCAATCCGCACCGACGCGAAGCCTTTCGCCACCACAGCTATTTCAGCGACCTGGCGGTGGGTGTCATCGCCGGCTTCGGTGCCGACTCCTATCGCTACGCCCTGGACGCCGCACTGCAACGCCTGGGCGGCTGAGCCCGACGGCACCAGTCACCCAGAGCTCCCCCTTCATCCCATTCATCGAGCCTCCCATGGACTTGCGCAAAATCAAGAAACTGATCGACCTGCTGGAAGAATCCAATCTCACCGAGATCGAGATCCGCGAAGGCGAGGAGTCGGTGCGCCTGTCGCGCGCCGGCACACCCGTTGCAGCCCCGGTCGCCTATACCGCTCCACCTTCGCCGCTGCCGGCATCGGCCGTCGCAGCGCCCAGCGCCGACGAGCCTGTCGCCAAGACCGGCGCAGTGCCGGAAGGCACAGTGCAGCGCTCCCCGATGGTCGGCACCTTCTACGCCGCCGCCAGCCCGGACAAGCCGCCCTTCGTCACCATCGGCCAGACCGTCCAGGTGGGCGAAACCCTCGCCATCATCGAAGCGATGAAGATGTTCAACCCCATCGAAGCCGAAGTCGCCGGCACCATCACCGCCGTCCTCGCCAAGGACGGCCAGCCGGTGGAGTTCGACGAGCCGTTGTTTGTGATCGCTTGAGAGCCGGGATTGGGGATTCGTGATTCGTGATTCGAAAGAGCGGCCCCACCATCGGCTCGAAGTGTGGTGCGATGCCATGGATCTGGTAGTGGCGGTGTATGCGTTCTCCTCGTTGTTTCCAAGTGAAGAGCGCTTCGGGCTCGTATCCCAAGTCCGCCGTGCCGCGATCAGCGTTCCGTCGAACATCGCCGAAGGCGTGGCACGCAAGTCACAGGCCGAACTGATCAGGTTCCTCTCGATTGCACGCGGCTCGCTTTCCGAACTGGACACACAAATTGAAATCGCGGCGCGCCTGCAATTTGCGCAACCGCCGGCACAACTGCTGGAACTGCTGGATCGCACATTCGCCAAGCTGAACGCCTTGATCACCCGCATCGGCCGACGCCATGACGAATCCCCAATAACGAATCACGAATCACGGCCCCACCATGATTGACAAAATCGTCATCGCCAACCGCGGCGAAATCGCGTTGCGCATCCTGCGCGCCTGTCACACGCTTGGCATCAAGACCGTGGCGGTGCACTCCACGGTGGATCGCAACCTCAAGCATGTGGCCATGGCGGATGAGTCGGTCTGCATCGGGCCGGGGCCATCGGCCGAGAGCTACCTCAACATCCCGGCGATCATCGCGGCGGCCGAGGTGACCGACGCGCAGGCGATCCATCCGGGTTACGGCTTCCTCTCCGAGAACGCCGATTTCGCCGAGCGCGTGGAAAGCTCCGGCTTCATCTTCATCGGCCCCACCGCCGACACCATCCGCATGATGGGCGACAAGGTCGCCGCGATCCATGCGATGAAGGACGCCGGCGTGCCCTGCGTACCGGGTTCCGGCGGCCCCCTGGGTGATGATCCGCTCACCAATACCATGATCGCCCGGGAGATCGGCCTGCCGGTCATCATCAAGGCCTCGGGCGGCGGCGGCGGTCGCGGCATGCGCGTGGTGCACGTGGAAGGTTCGCTGCACAGCGCGATCGCCACCACCAAGTCCGAAGCCAAAGCGGCCTTCGGCAATGATGTGGTCTACATGGAGAAGTTCCTGGAGAACCCGCGCCACGTGGAAATCCAGGTGCTGGCCGACGGCCAGGGCAAGGCCATTTACCTCGGCGAGCGCGACTGCTCGATGCAGCGCCGTCACCAGAAGGTGGTGGAGGAAGCCCCGGCACCGGGCATCACCCCCGAGCAGCGCGCCGAGATCGGCCGCGTCTGCGTGGAAGCCTGCATCCGCATCGGCTACCGCGGCGCGGGCACCTTCGAGTTCCTGTTCGAGAACGGGCGCTTCTACTTCATCGAGATGAATACCCGCATCCAGGTGGAGCACCCGGTCACCGAGTGGATCACCGGCATCGACCTGGTGGCCGAGCAGATCCGTATCGCGGCGGGCAAACCGCTGTCGATCCGGCAGGAAGACGTGGAAATCCGCGGCCATGCCATCGAGTGCCGCATCAACGCCGAAGATCCCGACTCCTTCCTGCCCTGCCCAGGCCTGATCCGCAGCTACCACCCGCCCGGCGGCCCCGGCGTGCGCGTGGACAGCCATATCTACGAGGGCTACAAGGTGCCCTCCAACTACGACTCGATGATCGGCAAGCTGATCGTGCACGGCGCCACCCGCGAACAGGCCATCGCCCGCATGCGCGTGGCGCTGTCGGAAACGGTCATCGACGGCATCAAGACCAATATCCCCCTGCAGCAGCGCATCATGGCCGACCCCGGTTTCCAGCAGGGCGGCATGAACATCCACTACCTGGAAAAGCGCCTGAAAGAGCAGC
>CAZTXX010000041.1:0-14691 GCA_964617405.1 uncultured Aquimonas sp.
GCGGCAGGCGCTTGAAGCGGCAGTCTCGCACCAGGGCCAGTTCGTCATAGTCGTAGAAGATGGCGCGGTGGTTGCGGGTGACGCCGAAGTTCTTGAGCAGCAGATCGCCCGGGAAGATGTCCGAGCGCGCCAGGTCGCGGATCGCCTGACCGTAGTCGATCACCGCGCGCATTGCGTCCTCGGCGGGCACTTCCTTGAGGTACAGGTTGAGCGGGCGCAGTCGGCGCTCGACGTAGCAGTGCGCGATCACGACGTCCTCGCCTTCGACATGCACGCTGCTGCCGCAACTGGTGGTCAGTTCTTCCAGCAGCTCAGGCGCGAACTGCCGGCGCGGGAAGCGCAGGTGGCGGAACTCCTGCGCATCCACCAGGCGCCCGGCGCGGTCGTGGTGCGAGACGATGCGGTACTTGGCCATCACCTCCTCGCGCGCGGTTTCCTTGGGGTAGGCGAAGCGGTCGCGGATCAGCTTGAACACCAACGGCCAGGACGGCAGGGTGAACACCAGCATCACCATGCCGCGCTCGCCATCGGCATGCACGAACTGCTCCTCGGGGTGTTGGGTGAGGTGGCGCCAGAAGGCGCGGTAGCGCTCGGTCTTGCCCTGCTTGGCCCGCCCCAGCACGGTGTAGAGCTCGTCCACCGGCTTGTGCGGCAGCAGCGAGCGCAGGAACACCACCGCATCGCCCACCGTGGGCAGGTCGGCGAAGAAGTGGCTGCGGGTGTAGCCGAACAGCTGGGCGATATGGTCGCGGTCGGTGAGCAGGGCATCGACGAAGATGCCATCCGGCCCGTTCTCCAGCGCGATGACCACGGGCGTGTGGCGGTATTCGCCAAAGGCACGGCCCACGAGATAGGCGCGCTGCTCGCGATAGAACACCGTTTCCAGCAACTCGATCTGCACGAACTGGGTTTCGCCCCAGTGGGTGAAGCGTTTGCGTATCGCCTGCGCCATCGCCTGCGCGCAGTGGGTCGGATGGGCCCAGGGCGCGGCGAAGGGATAACCGCGCAGCACGCGCTCGAACACGGCGGCCAGGTCGTCGGGCACGGCATAGCTGTGGCGCGCGACGGGGTGGGTGATGTGGTCGGTGGGCTCGATGTCCAGCGCCACGAATTCGATGGCCGCATCCACGCCACGGGTCTGGAAGAAGCGCCGCGTCAGGGTGTTGTACCAGGTCTTGTAGAGCTCCTGGTCGAGCAGCTCGGCCACCGCCTCGGCGTAGGCGTTGCGGATGCGCGACCAGAGTGCGCGGTCCTGCGCGTGCTGGCCCAGCACGTTCTGCAGCCAGCGCTGCATCTGGTTGACGCAGACATCGTAAAGCTCGATGCGCTCCACCAGGTCGGTGCGGGCGCCGGCGGCATCGCGGGTTTCAAAGCGTTCCTTCGCGCGTCGGGTGATCGACGCAAAGCGCGCGTGGTAATCCGAAAAGCCGTCGCGGATTCGTGCGGCCACGCCTTCTGCCAGTTTCTCCACCGTGCATGCCTCGCTTGCCGGGCCGTGGCGCAGGATCCGCAACCGCTCGGATCAGGGCGCGCGGCGTGAAATCACCAAAACATCGGCCGAAGCCGGATCAGGGGTAAGGATACGCCAGCGCATGGTCGCCCCGGCGCAATCGTAGTAACGCGCGATGGGCGTGATGGCGCGTGGCTGCAGCAGCTCCCCGCCCAGCCAGGCCTCGACCGTGAAACGGTTGACCATCGGCGTGAGGTTGGCGATCACCAGCAGGGCATCGGTGGCGCAATCCAGCTCGCCATCGAGCGTGACATCGCCTGCCGCATCGAATTCCACCTGCCGATCCACGCGGTAACGCACATCCACATCGGCCTCGCGCCCGGCCTCGCCGTGAACCGCGAGCGGCACGCGCAGCACCTCGCCCCAGGCCAAAGGTTGCGCTTCCATCCCCAGCTCGCGCGCCAGTGCCAGCGGCACGCCTGCCAGGTGCCGATCCCCGACCGCACCGCCCAGCCGCAGCGGCGGTCCTTCGGGACAGGCAAGCCGGCTGGCCACGCCCTGGCTGAAATCGAACACCGCCGCCAGTTCGCCGTGCAGGGTGAGCGTGCCGGTTCCGTCACAGCCTTGCGCCGCCAGCGCGTCGAACTGGCGCACCGACATCCACGGGCTGAAGCCCGGCACCGCACTGCGCGGCACGGTGATATCGCCGATGTTGCCGCCCGGCAAGCGGATGCGGCCGGCCGATTCCAGCCCGGCGCGCTGGCTCAGCAACAGGCCACTGGACGCCAGCACGGCCAGCGAAAGCACCGCAAGCATGGCGTCGCGATGCTGGCGGTCGTGGATCAGTCCGTAGCCGCCCAAGGCCAGCAGGCCGGTGCCGAACGGCGCGAGCGCGTAGACCATCCAGGCCGGCGTGGCATCGCGCAGCAGGGCAATGAAGACAACCGCCAGCATGCTGCCGATCAGCAGTATCCACAGCCAGCGACGTGCGCGATCGACGTTGTCCCGTGCATCGCCACGTGCAAGGCGCAGCGCGCCACCCAGCGCCGCCAGCATCACCAGACCATGCACCAGCCAGATCGCCGCCACCGGCAGGCCCATCAGGAAGCGACCGGCAAACCACGCCCCATCGTTGAGCAGGGCCAGGCCGATCGCCGGCAGCCGCGCCAGCCGGGTGCCGATGGAAGATTCCTGCAGATAGCCGAGACTGGCACCAGCCTGCGGCCAGCCGGCGCGCATTTCCGCCAGCAGTGCCGGAACAAAGGGCAGCCAGAACAGCAACACGCCCACCACCAGCCAGCGGCGCGCACCGGGCTGGCGAAGATCGCGCCACAACACCGGCACCAGGGCGGGTGCCGCGAGCAGGGCCGTGGGATGCGCGTGCAAGGCAAGCGCCAGCATGCCGCAGGCCAGCGCGCCGAACACCGGTCGCCGATCCTGCCAGGCCACCAGTGCCAGCCAGAAACTGGCGAACATGGCACTCTCCACCACGCTGGTATGGGCGATCACCAGCGTGCCCACGCTGCTCCAGCCGGGCAGGCTGATCGCCAACGCCGCCAGCAGCCCGAAACGCACATCCAGCAGCCTGCGGCCGATCAAAAAAGCCAGCGGAATCTTCGCGGCGGCCAGCACCCCCGTGAACAGCGCCGCTGCGGTCACGCTGCCGAACAGGCGCAGCGGCAGGGCGAGCAGCAGGAACCAGACCGGCCCGAGCTTCCAGCGACCGAACAGACCGGGGCCATAGTCCGGATACGGGCCGCCGTGGCCGATGGCATAGGCATTGGCCAGATCGCGGCCCGAATCGGTGACCAGGGTGGCAAGGACAAACAGCGCCACGTGCAGACCGAACAACAGCGCGAGCGTCGCGATGATGCCGGTGCGGGAAGGGGACGGAAGGCGCATCGGATCAGCTTAACCGCAACCTCCACCGCGCCACCAAGCCCGGCGCCTGCTTCGCGCCCATGGGGCCGTTAAGATGGCGGAATGAACAGACATGGCGAATACAAACTGCCCGGCGGCAAGCTCACCGTGGCGGATCTGGTCATCGCGGATGGACGCCTGGCGAAGGTGCAGATCAGCGGTGACTTCTTCCTCGAACCCGACAGCGCGCTGGATGCGATCAACGCCGCGCTCACCGGCCAGCTTGCGGAGTCCGACATCGCCACGCTGGCGGCCACGATCGAAGCCGGTTTGCCCGCAGGCACGCAACTCTACGGCGTCAGCTCGCAGGCCATCGCCATCGCGGTGCGCCGCGCCATCGACGCAGGAGAAACCCCATGATCGAACGCTGGAACCAGCACGACTGGCAACTGATCCACGTCGAGCCCCAATCCCCCGCCCTGCACATGGCGCTGGATGAAGTCATCACCGATGAAGTCGGCGCCGGCCGCAGGCCACCCACCTTGCGGGTCTGGGAATGGGCGTCCTCGGCGGTGGTGATCGGGCGCTTCCAGTCGTTGCGCAACGAGGTCGATCCCGAGGGCGCGCGGCGCCACGGCATCGAGGTGGTGCGCCGCATCAGCGGCGGCGGTGCCATGTTCATCGAGCCGGGCAACACCATCACTTATTCGCTCTCGGCACCGCTCTCTCTGGTCGAGGGCATGAGCTTCCAGGAAGCCTACGCCTTCATGGACGCCTGGGTGCTCAAGGCCCTGCGATCGCTCGGCATCGAAGCCTGGTACGTGCCGCTCAACGACATCGCCTCCGCATCCGGCAAGATCGCCGGTGCGGCCCAGGCACGCCGCTCCAGGGCCGTGCTGCACCACGTCACCATGGCCTACGACATCGACGCCGCCAAGATGCTCGAAGTGCTGCGCATCGGCCGCGAGAAGCTCTCCGACAAGGGCACCCAGAGCGCCGTCAAGCGCGTCGACCCCCTGCGCAGTCAGACCGGCCTGCCGCGCGAAGCCGTGATCGAACGCATGATCGACACCTTCCGCCAGAGCCACGGCCTCGCCCCGAGCACGATCAGCGACGAGGAAATGGCCCGCGCCCGGATCCTGGTCACGGAAAAATTCGCCACGCCGGAGTGGCTTGAAGTCGTGCCTTGAGCGTTGTCGCTGATTCGTATGGCGCGTCAGCGCGCCAGCCGCAAAGGTACAAGTCGCGCTGCATGCACGAAATCCTGATCGGCCGTAAGCAGGGCGAGGTCGTGCTCAATGCACAGCTGGGCGATCAACGCATCCACCGTGCCGAGTTGCACGCCCTTGCGCCGGCACGTGTTGCGCAGCATGGCGGCTTGCATATGGGTTTCACGTGTGGGGTTGAGCAAGGGCAGCACGCTCAGGCGCTCGATCAGGCGGACCTTATCCTTCGGCCCGTGGAATCCCTGCAACAGCTCCTGCAGCACGATGCCGGTGATGAGGATGCTGTCGCCGTCCGTCAACGCCTTGCGCAGCACGCCGACAGCAGCGTGATCAGGTGGCGCGTCACGACACAGCGCCAGCGACCAAACGCTGGTATCGACGAACAGACTCATTCAAAACTGGCCCATTTGAAGCGTGCTCGTTTGAAGCCCGCTCACTTGCGACTGCGTTCGGCCTTGAGGTCGAAACTTGCGTCCCATTCCAGTTTGCCCAGCAGCTCGGCTATGCGCGCCTGCTCGCGGCGGGCGATGAACTCCTTGAGCGCAAGAGTGACCGCTGCCTTCTTGGACGGCTCCCCGCTGACCGCGACGGCACGGTCGATCAAACCCGGGTCAAGGGCAAGATTGGTTGCCATGGCTCACCTCCACACATTTGACTACACATTCAGGATGCTATGCCCCGATATCTCTGGATGCAACAGCAGGACTCCGGTCCGCGTGGCGCAACTGGGCAGCGTATTCGATGCCGTCGGCGGTTCTGGAAGGAAATCGCCAGATTGCGGTCAGCGCCGCTCCCGCAATATCACGCCAACGGCTCGAAACGCGCGGTGAAGTGGCGCAGCTGCTTCGGCTCTTGGGTGATGCGGTAGCCGGGGAGGGTCGGGGCGCGGCGGGCGACCTCTTCGCAGACTTCGATCACGTAGTCGATATGGCTCTGGGTGTAGGTGCGGCGTGGGATGGCCAGGCGCACCAGTTCCATCGCGGAGGCGGTTTCCGATCCGTCGGGGTGGCGGCCGAACATCACCGTGCCGATCTCGCAGCCGCGCACGCCGCCGGCTTCGTACAGCGCGACCGCGAGCGACTGGCCGGGGTATTGCAGCGGCGCGATGTGCGGCAGCAGTGCCTTGGCGTCGAGGTACACGGCGTGGCCGCCGATGGGCTGCATCACCGGGATGCCGGCTTTCGCCAGCGCTTCGCCCAGGTAGGCGGTGGAGCGAATGCGGTAGCGCAGGTAGTCGTGGTCGATCACTTCCTTGAGGCCCTGCGCGAGGGCTTCCAGATCGCGCCCGGCGAGGCCGCCGTAGGTGGGGAAGCCTTCGGTGAGGATCAGCAGCGCGCGACACTGCTCGGCCAGGGCGTCGTCGTTGAGTGCCAGCCAGCCGCCGATATTGCCCATCGGGTCCTTCTTGGCGCTCATGGTCATGCCGTCGGCGAGGCCGGCCATTTCGCGCACGATGTCGGCCACTTCGCGCTCGCCTTGGCCCGGCTCGCGCTCGCGGATGAACCAGGCGTTCTCGGCGAAGCGGCAGGCGTCGAGGAACAGCGGCACGCCGTGGCGTCGGCAGACCTCGCGGGTTTCGCGGATATTGGCCAGGCTCACCGGCTGGCCGCCGCCGGAGTTGTTGGTGAGAGTGAGCATCACCGCGGGTACGTGGCCCGCGTTCTGCGTGAGGAAGGCGTCGAGGCGGGCGATGTCCATATTGCCCTTGAAGGGGTGGCGACTGGCCGGGTCGCGGCCTTCGGCGATCACCAGGTCGACGGCTTCGGCACCGCTGTACTCGATGTTGGCGCGGGTGGTGTCGAAGTGGGTGTTGCTGGGAATGGTGCGGCCACTGCCGCCGAGCACGGTGAACAGGATCTTCTCCGCCGCGCGGCCCTGGTGGGTGGGGATGACGTGGGTGTACGGGAAGAGGCTTTGCACCGCCTCGCGGAAAATCTCGAACGAGGGGCTGCCGGCATAGGATTCATCGCCATGCTGGATCGCGGCCCACTGGTCGCGACTCATCGCGCCGGTGCCCGAGTCGGTCAGCAGGTCGATCAGCACATCGTCGGAGTGCAGTCCAAAAAGGTTGTAGCCGGCGGCCTCGACCGCGTCGCGGCGCTGGGTTTCGGTGGTCATGCGCAGCGGCGCCACGGAGTGGATGCGGAAAGGTTCGATGATGGTGCGAAACGTCATGGCGGTATTCCCTGGCCGCAAAGCCGGCTGGATGGACGAGGCGGCGCGCGGGTGCGCGCCGAACCGTGGAACTTTACCCGATGCGCCTGTCGCGAAGCCGCGCGGCCTTGAAAAGGCGCCCGCACCACCCCATTTTCCAGGTGTTTTTCCCCACACAGAGCTTAAGGAGCTTTGCCATGTCGAAGGTCACATTCAAGGGCAATCCGGTCCGCGTCGGCGGTTCGTTTCCGGTGGTCGGCACCAAGGCGCCGGATTTCAAGCTGGTGGCGGGCGATCTTTCCGACCGCTCGCTGGCCGACTTCGCCGGCAAGCGCAAGGTGCTGAACATCTTTCCGAGCATCGATACCGGTGTGTGCGCGGCCTCGGTGCGGCGCTTCAACCAGGAAGCGGCGGGCTTGGCCAATACGGTGGTGCTTTGCATCTCGGCCGATCTTCCGTTCGCCCAGGGGCGCTTCTGTGGTGCCGAAGGCGTCCAGAACGTGACCATGCTTTCGACCATGCGCGGGCGCCAGTTCCTGCACGACTATGGCGTGGCGATCGAGGATGGCCCGCTGGCAGGCCTGGCGACGCGTGCGGTGGTGGTGCTCGATGAGCACGACCAGGTGCGTTACGTCGAAAAGGTTGCGGAAATCGCCCAGGAACCGGAGTACGCTGCTGCCCTCGCCGCGCTCGCCTGATGTTTCCGAGGCCGCCGGCGCCGGCTTCGTGAAGCGGATCGCCTTCGCGCGCCGCTCGTTCCACGCGAAGGCCTTTCCCACCCATGCCCAACGCAGGTTTCCGTTTCGCGCTGTTGATGCGCGAGGTTCGTCGCACCCTGACGCTCGCGTTGCCGCTGGTATTCGGGCATGTGGCGACCGGCATGATCGGCTTTGTCGATTCGGTGCTGGCCGGCCACCACCACGCCAATACGCTGGCGGCGGTGGCGGTGGGCACGGCGGTCTGGTCGGCGGTGGTGATCGTGCTGGTGGGCGTGCTGCTCTCGGTGCCGCCTTCGGTATCGCAACTGGTTGGTGGGGGGCGACGTGCCGAGGTCGCCTCGCTGTTTCGCCAGACGCTCTGGCTGGCGGCGGCCTTGGCCACGGTGCTGACGGTGCTTCTGCATCTGGCCACCGGCCTGCTCGACACGATGGGCATCGCCCCGGAAATCCAGCCCGCCGCGCGTGACTTCATCCACGGCGTGCGCTGGGGCGTGCCGGCGATGGCGTTCTACCTGTCCATGCGCTACCTCAGCGAGGGCCTGCACTGGGCCGTGCCGACGATGGTGCTGGGCGTGTCGGGCCTCGCCATCCTGGCGCCGCTGGGCTACGTGCTGATGTTCGGTGCCTTCGGTTTTCCGGAGCTGGGCGCAGGTGGCCTGGGCTATGCCACGGCGATCATGCTCTGGTGCCAGGTGCTGGCGTTCGCGCTGCATCTGGCCCACAGCCCGCGCTTTGCCGATCTGGCCTTGTTCAGGCATTGGGAGTGGCCGCGCTGGCACACGATCCGCGGATTGCTGGCGCTGGGTGTCCCGATCGGCGTGACGGTGGCGATGGAAGGCGGGCTGTTCATCGCCGCCGCGCTGCTGATCGGGCGCATGGGTGAGGTGCCGGCGGCGGCGCACCAGATCGCGATCAATATCGCCTCGATCACCTTCATGGGCGCGTTGGCGCTGGCCGAGGCCACCACGGTGCGGGTGGGTCATGCGGCGGGCGCGGGTGATCCGCGCGGTGTCCGGCGCGCGGTCGTGGCCGGCTACGTGATCGTGATCGGGGTGCAGGTGCTCACCGCCTCGGGCATCGCACTGGGCAGCGAGCTGATCGCCTCGATCTACACCCGCGATGCCGCGGTGCTTTCACTGGCTGCCACGCTGCTGCTGTTTGCCGCCGCCTTCCAGGTGTCGGACGGTATCCAGGTGGTGTCCAGCGCTTCGCTGCGGGGCCTCAAGGACACCCGCGTGCCGATGCTGCTGGCGGCGTTCGCCTACTGGGGCGTGGGCATGCCGCTGGGTGCGGGGCTGGGGCTCGGGCTGGGCTGGGGCGCACCGGGCATGTGGGTCGGGCTGGTGGCGGGGCTGACGTTTGCCGCCCTGCTGCTGGGCCTGCGGCTGCGTGGCACGTTGCGGCGCGGTGGCCTCGGCCTCCAGCCACCCCTGCCGTCCGGCAGGTAACACGAAGGCTCCGACCGCGTATCCTTGCGGTATCGAACCACACAGACTCGTCGGATACCCATGTCTCATTCTTCTTCCGGGCCACTGATGCGGCTGGCGCGCGGCGCCTGGAACGCCGTGAACTTCGCGCGGCGTTTCGTCTTCAACCTGATCTTCCTGTTCCTGCTGATGCTCATCGGCATGGCCTTGCTGGCAAGCCGGCCCAAACTGCCCGAGCGCAGCGCCCTGATAATCGCGCCGCAGGGCCAGGTGGTGGAGCAGTTCAGCGCCGACCCGATGGAGCGTGCCTTGGCACGCGCTATCAACCAGCCACAACAGGAAACCCAGTTGCGCGACATCCTGCGTGCGCTGGAGGCCGCCGCCAGCGATGCGCGCATCGAGCGGGTGGTGATCCGTCCCGACCAGATGACCGGCATCGGGTTTGCCGCGCTGGAGGAACTGGCGCAGGCTGTGGGCGAGTTCCGCAAGAGCGGCAAGCAGATCGTGGCCTATGCCGACGGCATGGAGCAGAAGCAGTATTACCTCGCCGCCCTCGCCGACGAGATCTACCTGCACCCGGATGGCATGGTGCTGCTGGAGGGCCTGGCGCGTTATCGCCCGTACTACCGCGAAGCCTTGCAGGACAAGCTCGGCGTCGACGTGCACCTGTTCCGCGTGGGCGAGTACAAGTCGGCCGCCGAACCCTACATCCTGGATGGCGCCTCGCCCGAATCGCGCGAGGCCGACCTCTACTGGATGAACGACATCTGGCAGCGCTACCTCGCCGACATCGCGCGCCTGCGCAAACTCGACACCGCCAGCTTGCAGGCCGACATCGATGATTTCGCCGCGCGCGTCACCGCCGTCGGTGGCGACATGGGCCGGCTTGCGCTCGAGCAGAAGCTGGTCGATGGCCTGATCAGCCAGGATCAGTTCCGCGACCTGATGATCGAGCGCGGCGTGGAAGACAGCGACGCCCACAGTTTCCGGCAGGTTTCGATGGACGACTACCTGGGTTTCGTCGATCGCGCCAGACCGGCCTCCGGCATTGGCCCCAAGGTGGCCGTGGTGGTGGCACAGGGCGAGATCGCCGCGGGCGATCTGCCGCCCGGCACGGTGGGTGGGGTTTCCACGTCCCGGCTGCTGCGCCAGGCGCGCGAGGACAAGGACGTGAAGGCCGTGGTGCTGCGGGTGGATTCGCCCGGCGGCGGGGTTTTTCCCTCCGAGCAGATCCGCCGTGAAGTCGAGCTGACACGCGCCGCCGGCAAGCCGGTGGTCGTCTCGATGGGCAATGTCGCGGCCTCCGGCGGCTACTGGATCTCGATGAATGCCGACGCGATCTATGCCCGGCCCACCACCATCACCGGCTCGATCGGCATCTTCGGCCTGTTCATGACCTTCCCCGACACGCTCGCCAAGGTCGGCGTGCACGTGGACGGCGTGGCAACGACGAGGATCGCCGGTGCCTTCGATCCCAGCCGCCCGATGTCGCCCGAAGTGGGCCAGACCATCCAGGCGATCATCGACCAGGGCTATCGCCAGTTCATCGGCAAGGTGGCGGCTGCGCGTGATTCGACGCCCGAGGCCATCGACAAGGTCGCGCGCGGGCGTGTGTGGAGCGGTGCACAGGCGGAAGAACGCGGCCTGGTGGACGAGCTCGGCGGCCTCGCCGACGCCATCGCCGATGCGGCGCGCCGCGCCGGTTTGTCGCGCGACGATCTGCGTGTGGAGTATGTGGAAAAATCACTCTCGCCCTTCGAGCAGGCCTTGGCGAACGCCGGTCGCAATGCCGGCCTGCGCGCACTGATCGGTGCTTCCGGCCTGCCGGCGATGCTGCTTGATGCGCCCGCCGCGCGGGAGATCCGCCAGACCTTGCATCTGCTGGATTCCCCGCCCGAGGGTGGCCGCCCGTTCAAGGCGGTGGCGCACTGCTTCTGCGAATTCTGACCCTGCATGAACCCGCCCGCCGCATCGGGCCTTGAGGCCGCTGCGCGCATCCTGCGCGCGGGCGGCGTGCTCGCTTATCCGACCGAGGCGGTCTGGGGCCTGGGCTGCGATCCGTTCAATCCCGATGCGCTGGCACGGCTGCTGGCGATCAAGCAGCGCGCCGCCGCCAAGGGCATGATCGTGATCGCCGCCGATGTCACACAGGTGGACGCTTATCTGCGTTGGAGCGAACTGGCGGATGCGCGGCGCGAGGCGGTGCTGGCGAGCTGGCCGGGGCCCAATACCTGGCTGATTCCTTGCGCCGACTCGGTTCCGCCGGAGCTGCGCGGCGAGCACGAGACCCTGGCCGTGCGCATCACCGCCCATCCGGTGGCCGCGGCGTTGTGCGAGGCCTTCGGTGGCCCCGTTGTTTCCACCAGCGCCAACCGCGCCGGTGAGCCGCCGGCACGGCGCTTCGAAGACCTGACGCCGGAGCTGCTCGGCGCGCTCGACGGTTGGGTGGCCGGGGAAACCGGTGATCGAACACTGCCCTCGGTGATCCGCGACGCGCGCGACGGGCAGCTCGTTCGTCCGGGCTGACCCCGCGCAGGCTCCCGACACGGGGCAGTACGCTGCACCCCGTACAATGCGCCGCCGCTTTCATCGAGGAATCCGCAATGCGCAAGATATGGTTCGTGGCCGCCGTTGTGGTGGCGGGGCTGGCATGGTTCTGGCTGGGTCGGGGCGGTGGTGCGTCGGTCGCCGAGGGCGATCCACTCGGCTTCGTGCCGGATGACACCCCCTACGTCTTCGCCAATCTCGCGCCACTGCCGGCCGACGTGGTGACGCGCTCGCTGCGCCAGGTCGATTCCCAGATCCCCCAGTGGCGTCGTCAGATCGCGCAGGCGCTGGAGGCGTTCGACACGCTCGCTGCCCATGACGCCGCGGATGCGGATGATTCCGACGGCGCCGACGGGCAGGCCGTCGCCCCCGTTGAAAGCGACGAAACACGTCTGGCGCGACGCATCGGTGCCTGGCTGCGCGCCTTCGACGCCGAACTGGCCGCCGCCCCCGATGCCGCCACGTTGCTGGCGCGCGCCGGATTCGATCCTGTCAGTGCCAAGTCCGCGGTTTACGGCCTTGGTCTGGTGCCGGTGGTACGTGTCTCGCTGGGCGATCCGGAGGCGTTCCAGGCGCTGGTGGCACGAATGGAAAAAGCCAGTGGCGAAACCCTGCCGCCGGTGGCGCTTCCGGGCGTTGCGGCGGGTTGGCGGATCGTTTTTCCGGAAGCACCCCTTGAAGGCGTCGTGGCGATTGCCGACTCGCACCTGGTCCTGACCCTGGCACCGGCCGGAGACGATGCCGCGCTGCGCATCCTGCTCGGGCTGGATCGTCCGCAGCGCTCGATCGCCGACAGCGGTGCACTGCAAGCGCTCAATCGCCGGGAAGGGTTCACCGCGTGGGGTAGCGGTTTCGTTGACACGGCACGCTTGTTCGCCCAGTTCCGTACCCCGGCCACGCCGCTGGAGTCCGCCTTCCTCACCGCGCTGGAGATGGAAAAGCCGATGCTGCCCGCGTCCTGTGATGCCGACGTGGCGCGCGTCGCGCAGGCCGTTCCGCGTCTGGTGGCCGGCTACACGCGCATGGACGTGCAACAGATGGAAACCCTGGCCCGGATCGAAACCTCGCCGGACCTTGCCAAGCAGCTCCTCACCCTGCGTGCCCCCATGCCCGGCCTGGCCGGCGCCAAGGACGCGCTGGGCACCCTGGGCCTGGCGCTCAAGGTCTCGGCACTGCCGGCCCTCGGCAACCAGTGGGGTTCGGCCACCACCGCTGCACCCTGGACCTGCCCGGCCCTGGAATGGATGAACGAGGCCGCTGCGCAGACCCGCACCGGGCTCAACAATCCTGCCCTTTACGCGGCCGGGCCGGTGGTCAACAGCCTGCTTGTGGCGCTGGACCGCTTCAGCTTCGATCTGGCCACGCAGCAGCCTTCCGACCTGGTCGCGCGGCTGGTGATCGGCTCGGACAACCCCGCCAGCCTCATCGCCACCGCGCGCAGTTTCGTGCCCCAGCTGGCCGGGCTCACCCTTGAACCCGGTGCGCCGCCGCAGGTGGTTCCCGCCGAATTGCTGATGGACACGATCAATCAGCCGATGTTCGTGGCGATGGACAAAGGCGCGCTGGCCCTGGCCATCGGTGAGGGCGAGGACGATCGCCTGCCGGGCTATCTGCGCGCGGACAACAGTTCACAGCCACTCTTTTTCCTGCGCTATCGCGGCGTGCTGATGGGCGAGGTTGCGCGCCTGATCCGCGAGGCCGCGCAGTCCATGCCCGATGCCACGCGCGAAGAGCTGGTGTCCAGCGCGCAGATGATCGAGGACGTCTATGTGCGCCATATCGAGGCGATGGAGCTGTCGATCGGGCTTTCCGAACGCGGTATCGAGTTGTACCAGCGCGTCGAACTCAAGCCTTGAGCGCGATCCGCTGTTCCAACTCGGAGCAGCGTCAGAGGGTGCCGGCCACGATCTGACCATCAGCGATGACCAGATCCGCCGGGCGCGCGGCGAAGAGGCCCACCGTGACCACACCGACGATCTGGTTGATGCGTGCTTCCAGCGCCACCGGGTCGGTGATCGCCAGCCCGTGCACGTCGAGGATCCAGTTGCCGTTGTCGGTGACCACGCCGCTGCGCCAGACCGGCTGGCCGCCCAGCGCGAGCAGCTCGCGCGCAACGTGGCTGCGCGCCATCGGGATCACCTCCACCGGCAGCGGGAAGCGGCCGAGCACATCCACGCGCTTGGAGGCGTCCACCACGCAGATGAAGCGCTCGCTGGCGGCGGCGATGATCTTCTCGCGGGTCAGCGCGGCGCCACCGCCCTTGATCAGACAGCGTTGCGGGTCGTATTCATCGGCACCGTCCACATAGAGCCCGAGCGGGCCCTCGGCGTTGAGGTCGAGCACCTCGATGCCGCGCTCGCGCAGCAGCGCGCTGCTCTGCTCGGAGCTGGATACCGCGCCCTTGATCCGGTCCGGCTCGCGCCCCAGCGCCTCGATGAACCAGCGCACGGTCGAGCCGGTTCCAACGCCCACGACCGAACCTTTCTCAACGAATTCGAGGGCGCGCTCGGCCGACAGGCGCTTGCCGTTTTCAACATCCGATGACATGCGGGGCTCCGTGTTTCGGGAAGGGTATCGTGGGCCACAGCCCTGAAGGCATCGTGCAGGGTTTCAGGGCGGGTGGTGCATTGGTGCGGTCGGTGGCTTCGCGTGAAGCGCATGGTGGTCACTGCAACCCATCAGGCCCGCGCGGGGGAGACCCCGCGTCAGGCAGATGGCGTTTCACTGGCCTCGGCGATCGAGGAAATTCTTGAACAAGGCGTGGCCGTGTTCGGTGAGGATCGACTCGGGGTGGAACTGTACCCCTTCCACCGGGAACCGCCGATGCCTCAGGCCCATGATCTCCTCGATCGAGCCATCCGGGTTTTCCGTCCAGGCGGTGACTTCCAAGGCTTCGGGAACGCTGTTCTTGTCCACCACCAGCGAGTGGTAACGCGTGGCCTCGTAGCCGTCGGGCAGCCCGGCGAACACCCCTTTGCCGTGGTGATGGATGCGTGAGGTCTTGCCGTGCATGATGGTGCCGGCCCGCACCACCTTGCCGCCGTAGGCCTGGCCGATGCTCTGGTGCCCCAGGCACACCCCGAGGATCGGAATCTTCGGTCCGAGCCGTTCGATCACCTCCAGCGATACCCCTGCCTCGTTCGGCGTGCACGGCCCGGGCGAAATCACGATATGGCTCGGCGCCAGCTCCTCGATCTCATCCACCGTCAGCGCATCGTTGCGCTCCACCCGCACTTGCGCCCCCAGCACCTGCAGGTATTGCACGATGTTGAAGGTGAAGCTGTCGTAGTTGTCGATCATCAAGAGCA
>CAZTXX010000042.1:0-5673 GCA_964617405.1 uncultured Aquimonas sp.
CCCGGCCGGTGGAGACAGTGTGCGAAATAGCCCACCCCGCACCCATCGGCGGGCATCGGAATCAGCCATCGGAGCCCACCTTCGCCGAGGCTAGGAAAAACACCCGGTCCAAGCCGGGAACCAGCCGCACTGTGGCCACCAGCAAAACGCCCCGGCGGGTGCCGGGGCGTTTTGTCGAGGCTTGCGCCACTCAGTTGGTGTAACCGGCCTTCAACGTCACGCCCGAATAGGCACTGTAGCCGCGGATCATGATGTGGTACGTGCCGGGCGTCGGCGAAGCCGCGGAGCAGGCCTCGTTGTTGCCCGTCTTCCACGGACGGCAATCGTAGGTGGAGGTCGTAGGTTGCGAACCACGGCGCACGTACATGTCAGCATCGCCGCTGCCGCCGGACATCTGGATCAGCAGGTTCGTCGCCCCGGACGGCACCGTGATGGTCCAGTACTTGGCGTTGCCTGAGGCGCCGGAGATTCCCGTCACCGGCACATTGTTGGCCAACGCGCCACCGTTGGCGTTGGCGCCACCGCCGCTGACCGTCACCGAAGCGCTCTTGCTGTTGGTCGCGCCTTTGTTGTCGGTCACGGTGAGGGTCACGGTATAAGTGCCCGCCGAGGCATAGGTCTTGCCCGGGTTGGTTGCCGTGGACGTGGTGCCATCACCGAAACTCCAGCTGCGCGAGGCGATGCTGCCATCGCTGTCGGTCGAAGTGTCGGTGAAATTCACCGTCAGCCCGCTGACGCTGCTGGTGAAGTTCGCCACCGGCGGCACGTTGGGTGCCGTGGTCGAATAGCTGGCCTTCAAGGTCACACCCGAGGCCGCACTGTAGGCGCGCAGCATGATGTGGTAGGTGCCGGCAGTTGGCGTGGCGAAGCTGCAACTCTCGTTGTTGCCGGCCTTGTACGGACGGCAATCGTAAGTCGAGGTCGTCGGCTGCGAGCCGCGGCGCACGTACAGGTCCATGTCACCGGAGCCGCCGGACGTCTCGATCACCAGGTTGCTGGCCCCCGATGGCACATCAATGGTCCAGTACTGCGCGCTGCCCGCTGCACCCGAGATGCCGGTGACCGGCACGCCGTTGCTCAGTGCCCCACCGCCGGTGTCGCCACCGCCGCTGACCGTAACCGAGGCGCTCTTGCTGTTGCTCGCGCCTTGGTTGTCGGTCACGGTGAGGGTGACGGTGTAGGTACCCGCCGAGGCGTAGGTCTTGCTCGGGTTGGTCGCGGTGGACGTGGTGCCGTCGCCGAAGTTCCAGCTGCGCGAGGCGATGCTGCCGTCGCTGTCGGTGGAGGTGTCGGTGAAGCTCACGCTCAGGCCGTTCACGCTGCTGCTGAAGTTGGCCACCGGCGGTACGTTCGCGGAGCCGCCCGACACCGCGGAAACCGCGGCATACGCATCCACGATGCCGGCCCCGCAGCCACCCGAACAGGTGCCCGGCAGCGCGCGCGCGGTGCTCTTGAGCGTGCTCTCGACCTGCGCCGGGGTGAGGCTAGGCTTGGCCGAGAGCATCAGCGCCGCCACGCCGGCCACGTGCGGGGTGGCCATCGAGGTGCCGTCGTAGAACGAATAGGTCTCGGCCACCGGACCGTTGGTGCCGGAGTTGAGGGTGGACAGCACGCCCTTGGCGGTGGTGGCGGTCTGACAGGCGGTCAGCGCGGCGTTCGGGACGCAGGTTTCCCCGCCCGGCGCGGTCACGTCGATCAGCGCGCCATAGTTGGAGTACCAGGCGCGGTTGCCTTCCTTGTCGTTGGCCGCCACCGCGATCACGTTGTTGCAGTTGGCGGGTGAGGCGCCGGAGACGTTGACGTTGGAGTTGCCGGCCGCGATCACCACGACCGAGCCGCGCGACACCGCGCTGTTGATCGCGTTCTGGTAGGTGCTGCCGCAGGAGCCGCTGCCGCCCAGGCTCAGATTGATGACCCGGGCCGGGGTGGCGTTTGCGGGCACGCCGCTGACGCTGCCGCCCGAGGCCCAGACGATGGCGTCGGAGATGTCCGAATCGTAGCCGCCGCCCTTTCCGAGCACGCGCACCGGCTGGATCTTCGCATTGAAGGCCACGCCGGCCACGCCCTTGTTGTTGTTGGTGACCGCGGCAATCGTGCCGGCCACGTGGGTGCCGTGCCAGCTCGACGCGTAGCCGCCGGAAGCGTCCCCCGGGTCGCTCGGATCGGAGTCGCGGCCGTTGCCGTCGCCTGCCACCGAGGCCGTGGAAATGAAGTCGTAGCCGGCCACCACGTTGGCGTTGAGGTCGCTGTGGTTGGTGATGCCGGTATCGAGCACCGCGACCACGACACCGGTGCCGGTGGACAGATCCCAGGCCGCGGGCAGGTTCAGGCCGCCCACGCTGTCGAAGTAGTGCCACTGCTCGCCGTAGCGCGGGTCGTTGGGCACGTAGAGCGGCTGGTTCAGCCGATCCACCTCCACGTACTCCACCCCGCCCTGCTCGACCAGGGCAAGCATGAACCGCTGTGCTTCCTCGGCATTGAGCGCACGGTCCACCTGCAACACTTCGCCGCCCACGGCAAGCTGCCGCAGGCTGGATACCGCGGATCCGACGCGCGCACCGGCGCGGCTCAACGCATTGCCGCGCAGCAGGCTGGTCTGGCGGGCGGCAGGGTCCTGGAACTTGATGATGAAGCGGTCGTAGGTCTCGACCTGATCGATCGCCGATGCCTGGATCCTGGCACCCGAGGCGACGATGTCGCTTTGCGCCATCACGGCACCCGGCAACCCCAATGCCAACGCCAGCGCGATGGCATTGGCCCGCAACGAACGGAATTTGCGTGTATCCACGTGGTACTACCCCCAAAAGATTGATTGACAGGTCATCGGGCGCCGCCTTTCGTCCGCCGGCACACCCCCGCACCACCACCCGCTGGCGCCGCATCCTGCGCCGCCGCCGTTCGAGCCTGATGCGGACGCGATCTCCCCCGCGCCCATCTGGAACTGCCCGAACCCCCTCGGATGGTTGCGCCGGTCCGTCCCCCCGGACGGCGCGCCGGCGACCCTAGCAACGAGGAAAAATCGATGTCAACACGACCACGCCACGGACCGCAGGTCGGCGGCCATGTTATTGATTTTAGGATGGTTCATTGCGCGGCTTGGGCAAGCACCAAACCGCGCTGCAACGCAGCAATGCGCAGAAATATGCCGTGTTTCGACGAAAACTGACGCTCTGCGTCAGCTCGTCATGGCTTCACCACATCCCGGTTTCGAGCCGTGCCTCTTCCGACATCATTCCCTGATTCCAGGGCGGATCGAACACGATATCGATGTCGGCCTCGACCACGGTGGGAATCATTTCCAGCTTGCTGCGCACATCCTGCGCGAGGATTTCCCCCATCCCGCAACCCGGCGCGGTCAGGGTGATCTTGGCGGCGATCTTGCGGGTGCCATCGTCGTTGTGGGTCACCTCGCACTCGTACACCAGCCCCAGATCCACGATGTTGACCGGGATTTCCGGATCGAAACAGGTACGCATCTGGGCCCAGGCCAAGGTCTCGATATCGGCGTCGGTGGCGTTCTCGGGCACTTCCAGCGGCTCGGGCTTTTCCTTGCCGATGGCATCGGCATCATCACCGGCGATACGGAACAGGTTGCCCTCCACGAACACCGTGAAACTGCCACCCAGCGCCTGGGTGATATAGCCGACGCTGCCGGCGGGCAGGACGACCTCATCCCCATGCGGCACCATCACGGCGTCGCAATCGCGTTCGAAGTTCACCGGTTCACTGCTGCGGCTGTACATGGCTGGACGGATTCTCGGAGTACGCGCCTCACAACGGCACGCTCGGCCTGCGGGCCAGGACGCATCAAAGCTGGTCGGCCGACCCGTTATTCTACATGCTGTACCGCTTCGAGCCTCGCGCATGACATCGACCCGCCTTCTTCTGGTCAACGCCTTCACGGCCCTGCTGGTCATCGGAGGCGTGGCCGGAATCTGGGTCGCACTGGGCATGATGTTGCGCTCGCCCTGCGCATGGATGGCACCGGTGGCGGCGCTCGATGCGGCGTTGCTGCTGTACCTTTCCGGCGTGCCGCGCGGGCGTCGGCGGGCCGTGTCGGCCTTGTTGATCACCGTGGCTGCAATTGCCGCAGGCGCATTCGCAATGGCGGCCTCGGCGATCGGGGTGATCTTTGGAACACTGCCCCACGTGGCGATCTGGCAGATCGGGCCGGAGCTTGCCCTGACCTGGTGGCGGATGAATGCCCTTGGCCTCGACGCATTGATGGTTACCCTGGCGCTACCGCTGGCCTGGTGGGCCGGGCGCTGAAACCCCGACCCCCGAGACGCACCAAACGGGCTTGCGACCCGCCCGACCAGTTGCCATGCTCCCCTGCCCGGAACCACTCGAACCTCGTCCACGCCATGAACAACACTCCCCCGCCTGTCGATCTGCAGGGCAATCTCGTCTTCGTCGGCGGCGGCAACATGGGGCGCAGCCTGATCGGCGGGCTGATCGCACGCGGCGTGCCCGCGTCCCGCATCGTGGCGGCCGATCCCTCGCAGGCAGCGCGTGATGAGCTGGAAGCCGGCTTCGGAATCCGCACCGCAGCCGATGCGGCGGATGTGATGAATGACGCCGCCCTGGTCCTGCTGGCGGTCAAGCCGCAGGTGATGAAGGCGGTTTGCCAATCGCTGGCAGCCGTGTTCCCGACGCAGGCCGTCGCGCTGTCCATCGCCGCCGGCATCACCACGGCACAGCTCGACGACTGGCTGGGTGGAGATCGGGCGGTGGTACGCACCATGCCCAATACCCCGGCCCTGCTCGGCGCCGGCGCCACCGGCCTGTACGCCAACCCTCGCGTCACGCCCGCCCAGCGCCAGCTCGCCGATACGGTGCTGGGTTCGGTCGGAATCGGTGTCTGGCTCGAAGACGAGGCCCTGATGGATGTGGTGACCGCGTTGTCGGGCAGCGGCCCGGCCTATTTCTTCCTGCTTGCCGAAGCCATGCAGGTGGCGGCCGAAAGGCTCGGGCTGCCAGCGGACGCGGCGCGCCTGCTCGCGGCGCAGACCTGTCTCGGCGCAGGCCGCATGCTGGGCGAATCGGGCGAAGACGCCGCCACTCTGCGCCAACGCGTGACCTCACCCGGAGGCACCACGCAGGCTGCCTTGGAAAGTTTCGCGCACGACGGCTTTGCCGATCTGGTACAGCGTGCCGTCGAAGCGGCGGCGCGGCGCGGCGCGGAACTCTCCGCGCAGGCGGCGGATCGCCCATGAGCTATCTCGGCAACGCCGCGCAATTTCTGGTCGACGTGCTGTTCGGACTGGTGGCGCTGCTGTTCGGCCTGCGCCTGCTGGTGCAATGGGTGGGAGTCAACTTCCACAACCCGATCTGCCAATCGCTCTATCGGCTCACCAATCCGATACTGATGCCGCTGCGCCGCTGGATCAAACCTTGGCGGCGCTTCGATCTCGCCGCCTTGCTGGTCGTATTCCTGATTCTCGCGTTGAAGGCGACCCTGCTGCTGGCACTCTCGGGCCTTTCGTCCGGCGTACCCGCGATCCTGGTGCTGGCGCTGGCCGAGTTGGCCAGCCTCAGCCTGATGCTCTACTTCTGGCTCATCCTGATCCGCGTCCTGTTGAGCTGGATCGGTGGCGGGCAATCACCGGTGGTGCCGATCATCATGCAGATCACCGAGCCGGTACTGCGCCCGCTGCGCCGCATGCTGCCGGC
>CAZTXX010000042.1:5773-14690 GCA_964617405.1 uncultured Aquimonas sp.
GGGACGGGCATCCAGCGACTTCAACCCGTTGAAAGCAAAGACACTGGACTCCCGCCTGCGCGTGAGTGACGAGCAAGAGCCCACGTGTTCAGAGATTCCTGGCAACCGATCGCAGGCCTGTGCGCCTCAACGCTTCTTCGGCTTGAGCATCGTCCCACTGCAATTCCCGGCGCCGCAATGGCAAGCCCAGATGCGCTTGAGCGCCGCGGTATGGGGCACATCCAGGCGGATGCCATAGTCGAACGTCAACTCCTCGCCCGCCGGGATGTCGCGCAAGGCGACGATCTCGATCCGGTCGCGACGGCGGTCATGGGCATGTTCGGCGATCTGGCTCTCGCAGTTGGGCGCACAGCTGTGGTTGATCCAGCGCGCCACGTTGCCATCGCGGTTGCCATCGACGACGTAATCGTCGTTGAGCGTGAAGAGAAAAGTATGGCCGGTGTCGAGGGTGTCGCCATAGAGCTCGTCGGCCTCGTCATGACCGATCAACCGCCCCCGATAGAGGCAGACCAGGGTGCCGGCATCGATGTCTTCGAGGGCAAATACGCCGTTGCCGTGGATACGGGAGCGGCGACGCGCGATCTTGCGGCTCATGCAAACCGTGGTCGGGAAGGAAAACCAAGGAACTGTACCAGTTCCCCGCCCCGGCATGCAGGCCCCGGCACGGGTTGCGGCGACCGCTTGCACTGACATCCCGAAGCGCCGTGTTTCAGCCTACACTGCCGCCATGGACAGGGGCAGGACTACCGCGCGGATCGGCGTGATCCTGACCAGCGCCTATCTGGCGTTGGCATGGTTGTCGTTGCTCGCCACCGGCCCCAACGACGTCACCCTCATCTGGCCTCCCAGCGGCATCATCTACGCGGCCCTGCTGTACTTCGGCCCGCGCTGGTGGCCGTTGCCGGTGGTCTGTGTCGCCCTACTGCACCTGTTGTTGGCACCGGTACCGCCAAGCTTTGTTCCCTGGTCGATCCTGAGCAACCTCACGGGAGGCCTGGCCGGAATGTGGCTCGCGCTGCGCATCGGCCCGGATGCGCTGAAACGCTTCGACATCCCTTCGGGCGCCGCGATCCTGGCTGGTGGCATGGCGATGTCGGCGATCAGCGCCGCGCTGGGCGCGACCGGCATGGTGTTCAGCGGCCAGAGTCAGCCCGATGCCTGGGCTACCGATGCGCTGCGCTGGTGCATGGGAGACCTGTTCGGCATCGTGATCATCACGCCGGTGATCCTGCCGTTGCTGGAGCGTGCCTTGCGGCGCAACCCACGCCCCAGCCTGGTGCGCACCGATTACGCCCAACCGGCGGAGAGACGCATCTGGGTCGGCGCCCTCATCCTCGTCTTGATACTCACCGCCTGGCTTTCGCGTCTTGAACAGGGCCATGCCCTGGCCGCCATCGGCCTGCCATTGGCGGCGCTGGTATGGGCGGCCGTGCGTCTGCCGCCTTATCAGACCATGACGGCAAATGCGATCGTGACATTGCTGGCCGCCACCGCCGCCGCTACCGGATTTGCCGGACCACAGCCTGCCACCCCGATCGAAGCGGCCACGCTTTCCACCTTCCTCGCAGTCATCGCCGCAATCCCGATCACCCTGTCGATGGGGATGCACCAAAGCCGCATCGCCGCCGCACGCCTGCTGCTGCGCGCCAACACCGACCCGCTCACCGGCGCATTCAGCCGCAGCGCCTTCGAATACCGCACGCAAACCGCTCTGGCGGCAACGCCCTGGAAACCGCTGGCGATCGCCTACGTGGATCTGGACCGCTTTCGTCTGATCAACGATGCCCTGAGCCACGCCACCGGGGATGATCTGATCTGCGCTGTGGCAGGCGTGTTGCGTGCGAACCTTCCGGACAGCGACGACCTGGCCCGGATTGGTGGCGACGAGTTCGCGATCCTGATGCACGACATCACCTCCGAGTCGGCGATGGCACGTGCGCGCAGGCTGTGCGAGGCCGTCTCGGGATACCGGTTCCAGGCTGGAGAGCACGTGGCGGCACCGACCATCAGCATCGGCCTGGTTGCGGTGGACAACAACACCGCCGATTTCGGAACCCTCCTGGCGCTGGCCGATACCGCGTGCTTCACCGCCAAGGAACAGGGTGGCAACCGGGTCCAGCGCGTCACCCCCGGCCAGCAGGGCATCGTGCAGGAAAGCTCGGACACCATGCGCTGGGCGCTGCGGCTGGGCCCCGCGCTGGATCTGGACTATTTCCAGATCTATTGCCAATCGATCGTGCCATTGCGCGCCCCGCGCGACGGCTTGCGGCACTTCGAGGTATTGCTGCGCCTCAAGGAGCCGGGACAGGCGGTCATCCTGCCAGGCCAGTTCATCGCCGCGGCCGAGCGCTACGGCATGGCGGTGCGGCTGGACCGCCACGTGCTGGACAAGACCTTGCGCTGGTTCGAGCGCAATCCCGACGCCGCACGGCAGGTGCGACTTTGCTCGATCAACCTGTCGGCGGGCTCGCTGCAGGACGAACAGTTCCTCGACTATCTGGGGCGGCGGCTGGGCACCAGCGCCCTGAGACCCGAGCAGCTCTGCTTCGAACTCACCGAAACCAGCGCACTGGGCGACCTGGCACGCGCCCAGCACTTCATTGCAGCGGTGCGCGCGCTGGGATGCCGATTCGCGCTCGACGACTTCGGCACGGGCTTTTGCTCGTTCGGTTACCTGCAGTCGCTGGACGTGGACTATTTCAAGATCGACGGCAGCTTCGTGCAGCAGATCGAGAACTCGTCCCTGGCCTACGCCATCGTCCGCTCGATCGCCGACATCGGCCGTGTCATGCACAAGCAGACCATCGCCGAGTACACCGAAAACGAGACGATCCGCAGGCGACTGGACGAGCTGGGCGTGGATTTCGCGCAGGGCTATGCGATCGACTATCCCGCCGAGATCAATGCCTACTTCACTCCCACGCCGCTGGCCGACGCGGGCCGCTGAGCCCACGCGTCGGGCACGTCCGGATCAGCGCGCTTCGTCCTCGCCCGGCACGAACCGCAGCCGCGTGCCGTCCGGTGCGACCAGTTCCATCGAACCGGCCGCGCGAACGGCGATCAATGGCTGTTCCACCAATGCTAGATAAGCGCGCTCGACTTCGTTGGCCTCACCTTCGCAATACATCATCGTGCTGCCCGGGTGGTCCAGTTGCAGGCGGTTTGCGCTGAAGTCGTAACTGGCGAAATAGCGGTTGCAGCCGGAATGGCCGTGCGCCCTGCCCTCGGCAAACCCGAGGGTGACCGTGCGGGTGCGCTCGAACCCGGCCAGCGGGCCGCGATCAACGCTGTCCAGTCGCCAGCTCTCGCCATCAAGCACGCCGGCGGAGGTTGACGCCGGCGTGGCATCCTCCGCGGACGTGGACGAAGTATCCGCCGGCACGCTGCCGCAAGCGCCCAGCGCTGAGGCCACGACCAAAGCCAGAATGATTTTCGCAGGTGTCATGTCGTTTCTTCCCGAATGTGGAACAGGATGCGGGATGCTTCAGCGCTTGCGCGACAGTGCACCCCAGATCACCAGCAGGATCACCGCGCCCACCACCGCGCCGATGAAACCTGCCGGCTGCCCCGGCTGGTACAGGCCCAGCTGCTGTCCGCCCCAGGTCGCCAGCAGCGAGCCGCCGATGCCCAGCAGGATCGTCATGATCCAGCCCATGGCGTCTTTCCCGGGTTTGATCGCCCGCGCGACCAGGCCCACGACAAAACCGATGATGATCGTCCAGAGAATCGTCATATCTGCATTTCCTTGATGGTTGGTCTACGGGTACACCCGGAACGCCGGGAACTCAGCAACAGGACTGGTGCTCACCGAAACGGCTCTCGCCCGCGGTTACGCCGACCCCACGGGTCAGCCCCCTCCCGCTGGCAACATGATGGGCGGCGAGCACCTTGGCCACCGAGGCGGTAACCCGCTTGCCGGTGGGAATGTGCAGGAACTCGTTGGGCCCATGCGCATTGGAATGCGGCCCGAGCACGCCGGTGATCATGAACTGCGCGCCGGGGAACTTCTCGCCCAGCATGCCCATGAAGGGGATCGTGCCGCCTTCACCCATGTACATCGCGGGCTTGCCGAAGAAGGCCTGGGACGCTTCCTCGATGGCCTCGCCCAGCCACGGCGACATGGCCGGCGCGTTCCAGCCGGTGGAGGATTTTTCCAGGCTGAACTCCACCTTCGCGCCGTAAGGCGGATTGTCCAGCAGCAAACGGCTGAGGACCTTGCCCGCGGTATCGCCATCAAGCGTCGGAGGAAGCCGCAGCGACACCTTCACCGCCGTTGTGGGCCGCAACACGTTGCCGGCGCTGCCCAGATCCGGCAGCCCGTCCACGCCGGTGATCGCCAGCGCCGGTCGCCAAGTGCGGTTGAGCACCAGTTCGGCCAGATCCTTGCTGACCGGATTCATACCCGCCAGGAATGGAAACTTGTCGAATACCTCGTTGCCCAGCACCCCGGCCACGCGCTGCGCCTGTTCGACGCGCTCGGCCGGGATCTCCACGAACAGCTCGTCGATGCGGATCTTGCCAGTGGCCTGGTCTTCCAGCCGGTCGAGCAGGCTGCGCAGGATGCGGAAGCTGGAAGGCACGATGCCGGAAGCGTCACCCGAGTGCACACCCTCGGACAGCACGCTCACCCGCAGGTTGCCACCCGCCATGCCGCGCAACGAGGTGGTGCACCACAGCTGGTCGTAATTGCCGCAGCCCGAGTCCAGGCAAACCACCAGCGAGGGCTTGCCGATGCGCTCGGCCAGATGGTCGACATAGAACGGCAGGTCGTAGCTGCCCGACTCCTCGCAGGCTTCGATCAACACCACGCAGCGCGAATGCGGTACGCCCTGTTCCTGCAAGGCCATGACCGCAGCCAGCGAACCGAAGATCGCATAGCCATCGTCCGCGCCGCCGCGCCCGTAGAGCTTGTCACCCTTGATCACCGGCTTCCACGGGCCCAGATCCTCGGCCCAGCCGGTCATCTCCGGCTGCTTGTCGAGGTGCCCGTACAGCAACACGCAATCGTCGCTGGCCGGCTCGGAGCCGGGGATCTCGATGAAGATCAGCGGGGTACGACCCTCCAGGCGCACCACTTCGATCTGCATGCCCGCAATCGGCTGGGCACGCGCCCAACGCTCCATCAACTCCACCGCCTGTTCCATGTAGCCGTGGGCCACCCAGTCGGGGTCGAACAGTGGCGACTTGTTCGGGATGCGGATGTACTCGACCAGTTGCGGCACGATGTCATCGTCCCATTTCTGCGAAGTGAAGCGATCGATGCGTGCGCTGTCCATGGCGGGCTCCAAAACACGGGAAAGACGCTGATTCTAACCGCGCGGGGCATCAGGCGCCCAACCGGGCGCTGTCGCGTTACTCTTGCATCCATGCCGCCGCAGCCTCCCTCCATGCCCGACTCCCTGCGCCTGCTCCCCGCACACCACTACCGACGCGAGCGCTGGCGCAACGACCAGGGCTGGACGCGAGAAATCGTCCGCGCCCCGCAGGACGGTGAGTTCCTCTGGCGCGCCTCGATCGCTGAAATCAACCAGGACACGTTGTTCTCCACCTATCCCGCCCACCGGCGCGCGCAGGCACTGCTGCAAGGCGAAGCCCTGCAACTGGGTTTTGTCGATGGGCGCAGGCACACGTTGCAGCCGCCGCACGGACGCATCGAGTTCGATGGGCTCGACGTTGTCGCCTGTCATCTGCCACAGGGCCCGGTCCAGGTCTTCAACCTGATCTGGCGCAAGGGCCTGATCGACGCGCGCCTGCTTCATCGCCCACTCGTGGGCCCGATGGTTTTCCTGCACGAACCCGGTGTGCGCTGGCTGGTGCACCTGATGAGTGGCCACGCCCGCGTCCGCACCGCCGAAACGATGTCGCTCGAGAGCGGCGACAGCCTGCTGCTGCAACCGCGCGCTGGCGAACGACTGGTCCTCGAAGGCGGCGGCGAAGCGCTACTGGCCCGATTGTCCGACATCCAGGCCCATGCGGACGCACCATCACCGACACTGGCCCCGAGGGCGCCATCGCCCTCCGAGCCGCCCGAACCCGACACCAACTCTTGACCTGTGGCGCACAAACCGATCTAATAGCGCGCTCGCTGCCGCAGTCGCAGCGATCGCGCAATCGCGCGTCCGTGGCCCGGTAGCTCAGTTGGTAGAGCAGCGGATTGAAAATCCGCGTGTCGGTGGTTCGATTCCGCCCCGGGCCACCATCTTCGCGACCCACGTCGCAAATCCCCAAACAAACCTCACCGCAAGCCACCGGCAATCGAACCCGAGGGTTCGATAACGCGGTGCATCCATGCACCGCGCCCTCCGGGCCATCCACCTTGCAACACACCAATAGACATCCTCGGCATCGACTATTGATCGCCGACAAGACGGATTCGGTCACCCACGCACAGCCCGCCGGCCACAGGCTATGATCGACGGCCCGACCGGTACGGAGCCTTGCGCATGTCGCGCCACACCGCCTCCTTGTTGTTTGTCCTGTTGCTCGCCCTGCTGCTGGCCGCCTGCAGCAGTGGTCCGCGCAAGCGCATTTTCCCGCCCACGGCCAGCATCCAGGAGCTTGCGGTCCAGGCCGATGGCAACTGGCAACTGCAGCTGCGCATCCAGAGTTTCAGCAACGTGCCGCATACCGTGTCGGCGGTTTCCGCGCGGCTGATGGTGGCGGGGGTGGACGCGGGCACCCTGGAACTGGTGCCCGCGGTCGCCATCGGCCCGCAGAGCGCCGAGGTGGAAGACGTGCTGCTCACTCCCTCCGTCGATGCGGCGGCGCATCTGGCTGCCGCCCTCGATGCCGGGCGCAGCGTGGCCTACACGCTGCAGGGCACGCTCACCAGTACCGCGCCTGACAAGCGGCGCGACGAGTTTCGTTTCGATGGCCAACTCTGGCCGATGCCGGGCCTGCCCGGCGTGTTGCGCTGACATCCGCACCCAAGGAACGCTCCATGCATCCCTATTCCGCTCCGCTGGCCGACCTGCGTTTTGTATTGCACCAGGTGCTCGATGTTTCCGCGCTGTATGCGCGCCTTCCGGGCAGTGAGGCCGCCACCGGCGAACTGATTGATGCGGTGCTGGAGGAAGGCGCCCGATTTGCGGAATCCGTGCTCGCCCCGCTCTACCAGAGCGCCGATGCCGAAGGGTGCCACTTCGACCCGACGAGTGGTGCGGTCACCACGCCGAAGGGTTTCCGTGAAGCCTATGTGCAGTGGGTGGAAAACGGCTGGAGCGGGCTCACCGCACCCGAGGAGGCGGGTGGGCAGCATCTGCCGGAAACCGTGGGTGCGGCGATCAAGGAAATGGTGGATGCGGCCAACCTTTCCTGGGGCAACTATCCCCTGCTCGCGCACGGTGCGGTCGAGTCGTTGCGCCGATTCGGCGCGGACTGGCAGAAGGAGGTCTTCCTCCGGCGCATCGTGAGCGGCGAGTGGTGCGCCACGATGTGCCTGACCGAGCCGCACTGCGGCTCGGATCTCGGTCTTTTGGCCACCCGCGCGGTACCGCAGGCCGACGGCGGTTTCGCGATCAGCGGCACCAAGATCTTCATCACCGGTGGCGATCACGACCTGGCCGACAACATCGTGCACCTGGTACTGGCGCGCCTGCCCGATGCGCCGCCCGGCACGCGCGGTATCTCGCTGTTCGTGGTGCCCAAGTTCAAGACCGGCCGCGACGGCGTGCCGGGCGAGGCCAATACGCTGCGTTGCGGCGGCATCGAGCACAAGATGGGCATCCACGGTTCGGCCACCTGCGTGATGCAGTTCGACGAGGCACAGGGCTGGCTCGTCGGCGAACCCCACCGGGGCCTGGCGGCGATGTTCGCAATGATGAACTCGGCGCGCGTCGGGGTCGGCCTGCAAGGTCTGGGGCTGATGGATCGTGCCTATCGCAGCGCATTGGCCTACGCGAAGGAGCGCCTGCAAATGCGCGCGCTGGGCGGCGCGAAGCTCCCGGAAAAGCCTGCCGATCCGATCCTGGTGCACCCCGATGTGCGCCGCATGCTGCTGACCTGCAAGGCGCTGTCGGAAGGCGGGCGGGCACTGGCACTGCACGGCGCCAGCCTGCTCGACGTGATCGAGCGCAGCGCGGACGCCGACGAGCGCAAGCAGGCCGACGAACTGCTTTCCTTCCTCACACCGATCATCAAGGCTTGCCTGACCGAATGGGCGGTGGAGTGCACCAGCCATGCCATGCAGTGTTTCGGCGGGCACGGCTACATCCGCGAGCAGGGCATGGAGCAACTCGCGCGTGATGCACGCATCACCACCATCTACGAGGGCACCACCGGCATCCAGGCGATCGACCTGCTCGCGCGCAAGACGCTGCAGACCCAAGGCGTGGGGCTCAAGCACTTCCTGACCATGATCGTGGACTTCTGCAACGCGAAGATGCACGAGGCCACGCTCGCCGAATTCATCGCGCCACTCGCCAAGGCGGCGCAGGACTGGCAGCAGCTCACCCTGGAAATCGGCAAGCGCGCGGCACAGGACCCGGAAGAAATCGGCGCGGCCTCGGTCGATTACCTGTTCCACTCCGGCTACGTGGTGCTGGCCTACTGGTGGGCGCGCAGCGTGGCTGCAGCCGACGCGGGAGATCAACCCGCGCGCTTCAAGACCGCCAAGCGCGAAACCGCACGCTTCTACTTCCAGCGCATCCTGCCGCGTACCCAGGCCCACGCCGCCGCCATCCTGAGCGGAGCGGGCAACCTGATGGCGTTGGGAGCCGACGCCTTCTGAGGCAAGCTCGCCACCGCATCGGCACCGATGGCGTGCGCGACGCGTCGGACTGGTCTATGCTCGGATGCCCATGAGCCTCCAGCACGCATCGTCCATCGCATCCGATACGCCACCCCGGGCGGCGGGCGGGTCGATTTACGACAGCGAGCGCACCCTGCCACGCATTCTTTCGCTTGACGCGCACGGGCG
>CAZTXX010000043.1:0-14628 GCA_964617405.1 uncultured Aquimonas sp.
CGCCCGACATGTCGGTGAGCACGCCGATCTTCACCACGTCGTCGCTGATGCCCGCAGCGTGTGCCCAAGTGGCCGCCAGCAGCGCCAGGATGCCGAGCCAGGCGCGACGGGCCTGCCGCGAACGTTCTTTTCCGGGTTCCATGGGACGCGTCTCCTCGATGTGTGAAGAAACACACGTTAGAGCCTGAATTGACTTGCGTCAATCGGAATTTTCGAGCCTCGCCCCGAGCACGCTGGGCCCGCTGAAGCTGACCGGGCGCCATCACGGCCCGGCCGCCCTCTTGCCAGCCGCGGATGCGATCAGAACGGGATGTCGTCGTCCATGTCGGCGAACCCGGACGGCGCCTTGCCACTCGGGCTCGCAGGTCCGGGCGCCGGAGCGGCGCGCGGCGCGGGCGCGGCGCGACGCGGCGCCTCGAAGCTCTCGCCACCCTCGTCCGACGGCGCGCCCCGGCCTTCCCGACTGCCCAGCATCTGCATCGCGTCTCCGCGAATCTCGGTGGCGAAGCGGTCCTGGCCAGTTTCCTTGTCCTGCCACTTGCGGGTGCGGATGCTGCCTTCGATGTAGATCTGCGAGCCTTTGCGCAGGTACTGACCGGCGATCTCGGCCAGACGACCACCGAACACGACGGTGTGCCATTCGGTGTGCTCGCGCGACTCGCCAGACTGCTTGTCCTTCCATTTGTCGGTGGTGGCCAGGCGGATGTTGCAGATCTGGTCACCGCTGGGAAACGAGCGCATCTCGGGATCGCGTCCCAGGTTGCCGACGAGGATGACTTTGTTGACGGAGGCCATGGCGGAAGGGTCCCTGTGCTGTACGTGGTGAAGGCCAGTCATTGTGCCGCATGGTCGGCTGCCCTCGCACCGTCGGTCAGTCGGCCGGCTTGGCCCCCGTGCGCAGCGCCGGCACGACCTGCGCCCAACCCAGCACCAGCCAAAGCGCCACCAGGGCCGAGGTGCCACTCAGCACCGCCGCGTAGCCGCCGCTCTTGAGCAGCCAGCCACCCAGCGCGCCGCCGGCGAACAAACCCAGCGACTGCAGCGTGTTGTACACGCCCAGCGCCGCGCCGCGCGCGTTGGCGGGCGCCAGGCGCGAGATCAGGCTGGGCTGGCTGGCCTCCACCAGGTTGAAAGCCACGAAGAAAAAGAACATCACCCAACCCATGGTCCACAGCCCTGGCTTGCCGGGTGCCAGCAGCAGCAAGGCCAGTTGCACCAGCAGCAGCAGGGCGATGCCGCCGCGCAGCACGGCGCGCAGGTAGCCGCGCCGCTCCAGGCTGAACAAGCCGCCCATCAGCACGAACGAGGCCAGCACCGCCGGCAGGTACAGCTGCCAATGATGGGCCTTGGGCAGGCCGGCGCCCACCAGCAACTCGGGCACCACCACCCACATGGCCATCTGCACCGTGTGCAGCACGAACACGCCCAGGTCCAGCCGCCACAGGTGCGGGTGCAGCCACACGTCCTGCAGCCGGCCCACCGGCGCGTCGGCATGACGCTGGGGCTCATCGGGCGTGGCGCGCAGCACCACCATGATGCCGCCCACCGCCAGCAGCGCCGTCAGCCAGAACAGGCCCGACAGGTGGATGGCACCCGCCAGCGGCGGCGCCGCCACCAGCGACAGCGCGAACATGCCGGCAATGCTGATGCCCACCGCCGCCATGGCCTTGGTGCGCACCTCGTCGCGCGTCAGATCCGCCAGCAGCGCCGTCACCGCCGCCGACACCGCGCCCGCGCCCTGCAGCGCACGCCCGGCGATCAGCATGTGCACGCTGCCGGCCATGCCCGCCACGGTGCTGCCCAGTGCAAACACCACCAGGCCCGCCACGATCACCTTCTTGCGCCCGATGCGGTCCGACGCCAGGCCCAGCGGCACCTGCATGATCGCCTGCGTCAGGCCGTAGATGCCCATGGCCAATCCGATCAACGCCGGGTCGTCGCCACCGGGGTAGCGCGCCGCCTCCAGCATGAACACCGGCAGCACCAGGAACAGGCCCAGCATGCGCAGCGCGAAGATGCCGGCCAGCGACTGCGTCGCGCGGCGCTCGCCTTCGGTCATGCGGTGGGCGGGGGTGGCCGGTACGGGGGGGGACGAGGCGGTGACAGACATCGGACGCAGCGCGCAGCGCACATGGGCGTGCGAGGAACGGGGCTATTGTCGGTGATCGGCCATGTCCGACCCCGGGCCAGGCCCTCGGTAACCTTCTTTACACGACAACACCAGACGTGCAAGATTCGCGCCTCACGACATCCACGTGATACGTGCCGCAACGCACGACCAGATCGGAGGCGCTTCATGTCATGGCTGCAGACCATCCCTCTGGGCGTTTTCATCTTCGCACTGGTCATGGTGCTGCTGCTGGCCGCTGGCGGGCTCGGCATGGCCGTCTGGACCGGGCGCATCGCCGGCGCGCTGCAAGGGCGCACGCCGGTGCCGGTGAATGCGCTCACTGCGGGCTACCAACTCGCGCGCGGCCAGGCCGGCGGGCCGCTGCTGGCCGCACCGCTCAGCGGCCGCCCCTGCGTGTGGTGGGAAGTGCGCGTATGGGAGCGCGTGATCGGAACCTACCACGATTCCGACAGCGGCCGCGATCGGCGCGCCGAATGGACCGAGCGGCGCCACGACCACTCCAGCCGCGCCATCCAATGCACGCAAGGATTCGCCACCTGCGCCGTGCAACCTTCGGGCATGACGCTCACCGTGCCCACCGAGGTGCGCGACTGGCAAGGCATGCAGTACCCGCCTGAGCACCGCGATCCCCCGGCACAGCCCGGCACGGCGTTCACGCCGCTGACGCAACAAAACTCCAGCTACGCCATCGTCGGCGGAAAGCTGCTGGGCGATCGCTACCGCTACCGCGAAGAGATCATCGTGCCCAATTCGCCGCTGTTCGTGCTTGGCCGCGCCGAGCGCGTCGACCCGGCGCAATGGACTGAGGATATCGAAGAGCCTCCCGTCGACCCCGCCTTGCTCGATGAAAGTCGCGACATCGCCACTTCGGCGCCGGGCGCAGCGCCCGAGCCCGATGAAGACTCACCGCCTGACACCGACTTCGAGCCACAACCGTGGAGCGAAGAGGCCGACCGCCAGCACGCCGCCGACATGCGGCAGGCGCAGTGGCAGATCGGACCGCAGAAGGGTCAACCCTACATCGTGGCGGTGCAGCCACCCGAGCAGTGGCTGGGCACGACGCAACAGGCCAGCAAAGGCGGCTGGATCATGGGTTCGCTGTTTGCCGCCCTGGCTGCCTTCATGCTTTGGGCACGCTTTGGCGCGGCCTGAGCTTCAATATTTGCTGAAAGCCTTGGCCAGCGGTGCGTCGAACCTGACCGTGCCCTTGGCGCCCACGCCGCCGGTGACGCTCCAGCTGCCGGCCAGGCGCTTGGCGCTGTTTTCCTGCAGGCTCATGGTGTCCGGCTTGGCGGTGTCGGAATGCTGAATCATCTGGTCGTTGGCGACGAACCAGGTGTTCAGGCGCGGGCCGGCGTCAAAATCGACCGTCGCGCCGCTGCCCAGCTTGCCGCTGACGCAACTGAGCCGGTCACAGCCGGTGATGGCGGCGCTCAGGTCCTGCTCGGACAGTACCAGTTCGCGAATCGGCTGACCCGTGGCGTCCGGCCCACTCAGCAGGTAGGCGTGCCGCAGCGTGACCGTGACGGGCCCGCGTTTGGCCTGATACACGAGCTCGCCCGACGCGTCGCCCGCATGTGCCGCCGAGGCGACGCCTGCCACCCAGACGGCGACGCCAATCGCCTGGATCACACGCTGAACCGGAGAATGCGTCGTCTTGTTGAACATGGTTTTTCTCCTGCGCCACCGTACAGGGGGCAGGGCGAGTTCAATGCTAGATTCGATCGACGGCAGACGCCATAGGCCAAGTGGTACATGACCGGTGCTCTTGTTTGGTCATCACCATGAAATCCATGAAACACATTGAAAACATCCTGCGCCTTGGCGCCACCCTGGCCTTGACCAGCGCCCTGCTGACCGCCTGCGCCCAGCCACCCATGACGACCCCCTCAGCCACCCCCAACCCCGCGGCCCAGAAGGAGCTGAAGGCCTTCCCGGCCACCCTGGCCGGCCACGTGCGCCACGTGATCGAGCTACCCGCCCTGGCCGACGAGACCGCGCACAAGCTGGAGCTGATCGGCGGCAAGGTCATGACGGTGGACTGCAACACGCGCGGGATGGACGGCCGCTTCGAGGCGCGCGACGTGCCCGGCTGGGGTTACACCTACTGGGTGCTCCAAAGCCAGGGCCAGGTGCGCAGCACCATGATGGCTTGCCCGCCCGGCAGCGACAAGCCGGGCTTCGTGCAGGCCGAGCCGCTGCTGGTGCGCTACAACAGCAAGCTGCCGGTGGTGGTGTTCGTGCCCGAGGGCATGCAGCTGCGCTGGCGCGTATGGGGTGCAGGCGAACTGCAGCAAGCGCCCGCACGCTGAGTGGCAGGTGCGTCCGCCATCAGCTATCAATATCCTAGCTGTTTCGGGTTGATCGGCAAGGGCGAATGGCCGATTTGATCAAGAAACCTGGTGCACCGGCAGTGCCGGGGCACGCTCAATAGCCCCAGCGGAAATTGCGATCGGCACGGTCCAGTTCCTCGCGCGCCTGACCCAGGCGCCAGTCGAGGTCGCTCAACTCGCTGCGCAGGCGCTTGCGCGCGGCGTCGTCCTTGGCGTTGGCCAGCTCGCGCTGCTTGCGTTGCTGGTCACTGCGCAGGCTGTCGAGCCGGCGTTCGGCGTCGTACGCGCGCCGGCCGGCGCCATAGCGCGACAGGAAGGCCGGCTCCAGCGCGGGCGGGCAACTGTTGCGGTACGCGTTGCCGCGGCGGCCCCACAGCGCGCCGTTGTCGGGCGTGCAAAACTGCACGATGCCGCGGTTCCAGCCATCCCAGTACAGCGCCTCCTGGGGTACCACGCCCGCCTCGGCGCAGGCTTCGCGCACTTCGGCCAGGCGCGCACGCGGGTAACCGGCCAGCGCATCGCGCTCGCCCTGCTCGCGCCAGTCGGCGGTGCGGCACTCCTCCACCGACATGGCCGCGCAGCCGGCCAGCAGCAGTGCGGCCAGCAGGCACACGCCGCCGACCAGGCGGCGCCAGGCGCACGCGCCGCAGGAAGTGAAGTGACTCCTCGTCATGGACGTCGGGCTCCTTGGGATCGATGGACGTGGTGTCGCCGGATCGCGGCAGCTTCTGGACGGCCCGAGTATCGCCGATGGCATGGCAGCCCGAGGCGCAAAACCGGCGCGCCGCCGATAATGTCCGGTTGCCCTGCGCGCGGGGCTGCCTGCCATGAATGACCTCGCTTTTCCTCCCGGCCCCGACGCGGACGGCCTGCCGCTGGCCGCTGCATTGCGCGCGCAGCGCATCAGCGTGCGCGGCGCTCGCACGCACAACCTGAAGAACATCGACCTGGACATCCCCAAGGACAAGCTGGTGGTCATCACCGGCCTGTCGGGCTCGGGCAAGTCCAGCCTGGCGTTTGACACGCTGTATGCCGAGGGCCAGCGCCGCTATGTCGAAAGCCTGAGCGCCTATGCGCGGCAGTTTTTGCAGCTGATGGACAAGCCCGACGTGGACTTGATCGAGGGCCTGTCGCCGGCCATCGCCATCGAGCAAAAGGCCACCAGCCACAACCCGCGCTCCACCGTGGGCACGGTGACCGAGATCCACGACTACCTGCGCCTGCTGTTTGCCCGCGCCGGCACGCCGTATTGCCCCGAGCACGATTTGCCGCTCACGGTACAGACCGTCAGCCAGATGGTCGACGCCGTGCTGGCGCTGCCCGAGGACACCCGGCTGATGATCCTGGCGCCCGTGGCGCGCGACCGCAAGGGCGAGTTCAGCGAGTTGCTGGCGCAGATGCAGGCGCAGGGCTATGTGCGCTTTCGGGTCGACGGCCAGATCGTCGAGGCCGGCGCCCTGCCGCCCCTCAAAAAGGCCGACAAGCACGACATCGACATCGTGATCGACCGACTGAAGGTTCGAGAGGACGTGAAGGCCCGCCTGGCCGACAGCCTGGAGGCCGCCGTGCGCCTGGCCGACGGGCGCGCCATCGCGCTGGAGATGGATGAACAGAAAGAGCACCTGTTCAACAGCAAGTTCGCCTGCCCGGTGTGCAACCACTCGATCGCCGAGCTGGAGCCGCGCCTGTTCTCGTTCAATGCGCCGGCCGGCGCCTGCCCGCGCTGCGAGGGCCTGGGCACGACCGAGGTGTTTGACGCCGAACGCGTGGTGGCTTTTCCTTCGCTCAGCCTGGCCAGCGGCGCCATCAAGGGCTGGGACCGGCGCAACGCCTACTACTTTGCGCTGATTGAAAGCCTGGCCGCGCACTACAAGTTCAGCGTCGAAACGCCTTTTGAGGAACTGCCGCCGCCGGTGCAGCGCGCCATCTTGCACGGCTCGGGCGACGAGGACATCAAGTTCAGCTACGCCTTCGAGAGCGGCGCGTCGGTGGGCAAAAAGGTCAGCAAGAAGCACCCCTTCGAGGGCATCCTGCCCAACATGGCGCGCCGCTATCGCGAGACCGATTCGACCGTGGTGCGCGAGGAGCTGGCGCGCTACCGCAGCCACCAGCCCTGCCCCGACTGCGGCGGCACGCGCCTGAACCGCGCCGCGCGCCACGTCTTCATCGGCGAGGGCGCGCAGCGCCGCGCCATCTACCAGATCAGCCACGTCACGCTGGGCGAGGCCAAGGCGTACTTCGACGTGCTGCAACTGACGGGCGCCAAGGCCGAGATTGCCAGCAAGGTGGTGCGCGAGATCGGCAACCGCCTGCAATTCCTGAACGACGTGGGCCTGGCCTATCTGAGCCTGGAGCGCAGTGCCGACACCCTGAGCGGCGGCGAGGCGCAGCGCATCCGCCTGGCCAGCCAGATCGGCTCGGGCCTCACCGGCGTGATGTACGTGCTGGACGAGCCCAGCATCGGCCTGCACCAGCGCGACAACGACCGCCTGATCGCCACGCTCAAGCACCTGCGCGATCTGGGCAACAGCGTGCTCGTCGTCGAGCACGACGAGGACATGATGCGCGCGGCCGACCACGTGATCGACCTGGGCCCCGGCGCCGGCGTGCACGGCGGGCACGTGATGGCGCAGGGCACGTTTGCGCAGGTGGCGGCCACGCCGGGCTCGGTCACCGGCCAGTTCCTGCGCGGCGAGCGCCGCATCGAACTGCCCAAGCGCCGCAGGTCGTTCAAAAATGATAGCTGCTCCGGCGCTGCCAACAAGTATCAGAACCACGAATCACTTGAAATTCCTGGTGCCGCGCAGACCCCTCACCCCTCCCTCGCCCCTTTGGGGAGAGAGCGATCGACTGCGGCGGACCTGCTCCCTCTCCCTCTGGGAGAGGGCGCGCTGCGCATCGTCGGCGCCAGTGGCAACAACCTGAAGAACGTGACGGTCGACTTCCCCGTCGGCCTGCTCACCTGCGTGACGGGCGTGTCGGGCTCGGGCAAAAGCACCCTGGTCAACGACACGCTGTATGCCGCCGCCGCGCGCGAAATCCACCGCGCCCACGCCGAGCCCGCGCCCATGCAGGCCATCGAAGGCCTGGAGCAGTTCGACAAAGTCATCGCGGTGGACCAAAGCCCCATCGGCCGCACCCCGCGCAGCAACCCCGCCACCTACACCGGCCTGTTCACCCCCATCCGCGAGTTGATGGCCGAAACCGCGATGGCACGTGAGCGCGGTTACGGCCCCGGGCGCTTCAGCTTCAACGTGCCGCAGTCCAGCGGCGGCGGCCGCTGCGAGGCCTGCCAGGGCGACGGCGTGGTCAAGGTCGAGATGCACTTTTTGCCCGACGTCTACGTGCCCTGCGACGTGTGCCACGGCCGGCGCTACAACCGCGAAACGCTGGAAGTGCAGTGGAAGGGCCACGACATCGCGCAGGTGCTGGACATGACGGTGGAGCAGGCGCACGCCTTCTTTGCCGACCAGCCGGCCATCGCGCGCAAGCTGCAAACCTTGCTGGACGTGGGCCTCTCCTACATCACCCTGGGCCAGAGCGCCACCACCCTGTCGGGCGGCGAGGCCCAGCGCGTCAAGCTGGCGCTGGAGCTGTCCAAGCGCGACACCGGCCGCACCCTCTACATCCTGGACGAGCCGACGACGGGCCTGCACTTTGCCGACATCGAGCTGCTGCTCAAGGTCTTGCAGCAACTGGTCGACGCCGGCAACACCATCATCGTCATCGAGCACAACCTGGACGTCATCAAGACCGCCGACTGGATCATCGACATGGGCCCCGAGGGCGGCGATGGCGGCGGCACCGTGGTGGCGCAGGGCACGCCGGAAGATGTGGCAGCGAATGCGGAAAGCCATACGGGGCGCTATTTGATGCCCCACCTAGCGCGGAAAAACACCAACCGATCGTGCGTTTGAACCGCCACCGACAACGCGCCCTCCTTCATGCGATCAGCGCAAGGCAGAGATGAACCCAAAGCACACCATCCTGGACCGCGAATTGTTTGTTCAGGCCTTGCGTCACATGGGCGAGGAAGACCTGCGCTACCTCAACCGGATGGTCGTCGAGCGGCTCAAGCTGTTGGCACAGGCCAAGAGCACAGTGCAACTCGCCCAGTTCGCCGCAGGCGATCGCGTGTGCTTTACCACCGCCGATGGCAGCGTCAAGCACGCAGTCGTGCTGCGCTTGAACAAGAAACCGCCAGCCTGACCACCGACGATGGACAGAACTGAAAGGTGTCTCCAGGTCTGTTGCGCAAGGCGGATGAACATCGACCTCACCCGCCCCACGTCCAGCATCAGCAAGTGCCCATCAAGGTGAGGAACCTGCGCTATATTGGCTGATGTCACACCCCCACCAAGAGAACAGCATGCCGATCAAATCCATTCTCAAATCCACCGTGGTGGCAGTGGCGTTCGTAGCTGGCGGCTCCGCTTTCGCCCAAGGCACGCCCATCAATGCGACGGCGTTCGATGCACTCGTCGCGCAGGGCCCCGTGGCCGACGCGGCGACGATCGCATCGAGCACCTGGGCCAGCAAGATCAAGCAGGCCGGCGTGCTGCGCCTGGGCGGCACACAGACGTCCAACCTGTTTTCGCTGCTGAACGAGAAGGACGGCAAGGCGCGCGGCTTTGACGCCGGCCTGGCGCAAATGATCGCGCGCTACATCCTGGGTGACGAGGCCAAGACTCAGTTCACGCAGGTGACCTCGTCCACGCGCGAGCAGGTGCTGATCAACGACCAGGTGGACATGGTGCTGGCCACCTATTCCATCACCCCGGCGCGCGCCGAGAAGATTTCGTTTGCCGGCCCTTACTACACCTCGCAGGCCGGGGTGCTGGTCAAGGCCAACAACACCGCCATCAAGTCCTACAACGACCTGGCGGGCAAGAAGGTGGCCACGCAGGCGGGTTCGACGGGGCCGGCCATCCTGGCGCAGTTTGCGCCCAAGGCGGTGGTGCAAGAGTTTCAGACCCACCAGGAGGCGCTGGACGCCCTGCGCCAGGGCCGCGTGGACGCCTACGTGACCGACTACACGCTGCTGCTCAACGCCCTGAGCCTGGGCACGGGCGACACCAAGCTGGCGGGTACGCCCTTTGGCGCGCAAGACCCGTATGGCATCGGCCTGCCCAAGGGCTCGGACGGCGTGGCCTTCGTCAACGCCTTCTTGAAGAAGGTGGAGGGCGACGGCACCTGGGCCAGGCTGTGGACCATCGCCATTGGCGAGCGCACCGGCAGCAAGGACGTGCCGACGCCGCCCGCACTGCCCTGATCCATGGGTGACGCCTCCCGGCTTCTGGCCGACTACGGGCCTGCCTTTGTGCAGGCCCTTTTGTTGACCTGGAAGCTCACCGTCCTGTCCTTCGTGCCCGGCTTTTTGCTGGGCATTGGCGTGACGGTGCTGCGGCTGCTGCCCTTGCCGCCGTTGCGCTTTGTGCTGACGGGCTACGTCGAGATTTTTCGCAACATCCCCAGCGTGGCACTCTTGATCTTCATCGTGTTCGCGCTGCCCGATCTGCAGGTGGTGATCGACTATGAGCCCAGCGTGATCCTGACCCTGGCACTGGTCTGCTCGGCCTTCACCGCGGACTACTTGCGCGCGGGCATCAACACAGTGGCCAGCGGCCAGATCGAGGCCGCGCTCAGTCTGGGCATGCGGCCGCTGCGCGTGATCACCGCCGTGGTGCTGCCGCAGGCGCTGCGCGCGGTGGTGCAGCCCATGACCTCGCTGCTGATTGCGCTGATGCTGTCCACCTCGCTCGCCTCGCAGGTGCCGTTTCCGGGGCGCGAGCTCACGGCGCTGGTGTCCAAGATCGCCAACGACTCGGCGGCCGGCATTGCCGCCTTCATGGTGGCGGCGTCGCTGTACGTGGCCACGGGCCTGCTCATCGCCTGGGCCGGCGCCACCCTCGAGAAGAAGGTGCGGATTCTGAAATGAGCCGCCGGCTGGAAGACGTCTTGTTTGGCGCGCCAAGCCCGCGGGTCCGGGCCGTCAACCGCGCGATGAGCGGGCTTGCCGCGGCCCTGCTGCTGGTGCTGGCGGCGGGCGTCGTGGCGCAGTTTCATGCGGCGGGGCAACTCGACGCGCGGCTGTGGAAGTACTTCGCCTGGCCCACGACCTGGGCGTTTTTGGGCGAAGGCCTGCTCGGCACCATGGCATCGGCGGCGATGTCCGCCCTCATCGCGCTGGCCCTGGGGCTGGTGCTGATGGTGGGGCGCCTGGCGCGCCCGCGGCTGCTGCGCTGGCCCAGCGTGGCGGCCATCGAGTTCTTGCGCGGCACGCCGACGCTGCTGCTGATCTACGTGTGCTTTCTGGTGTTGCCGCAGCTGGGCATCAAGCTGAGCACCTACTGGATGCTGACCCTGCCCATTGGCCTGGCCACCGCCGCCGTGGTGGCCGAGGTCTACCGCGCCGGCGTGCTGGCCGTGCCGCGCGGGCAGACCGAGGCCGCGCGCAGCCTGGGAATGACCGAAACCCAGGTGTTCTTTGTCGTTGTCTTTCCGCAGGCGCTGCGCTACATCGTGCCGGCGCTGGTGGCGCAACTGGTGATCGTGGTGAAAGACACCACCTTCGGCTATGTCGTCACCTACGGCGAGCTGATGCAAAACGCCAAGGTGCTGATCGCCAACTACCACGCGCTGGTGCCGGTGTATCTGGTGGTGGCGCTGCTGTATTGCTTGGTCAACTACGCGATCTCGAAGGCCAGCCAGCGGCTGGGGCGGCCGATGCATTGACCATCGCGACGCGCGCCACGTGGGTTTGCGGTTTGTGTAGACCCGGGCGCTTCCAGAATGGAGTCCTCAGGGTTATTCCATCGCTGGGTTTGAAGTTGACATCGTAGTCCGCCTGCATCGATCGCAGTTTGCTGGTAACGCTAAAAACTACAGGATATCGGGTACAGGAATATTCTCCGTGTAAAGCACTCGCTCAACGTCGATCATGCTCACCTCGTACCGATCAAGCAAAGCCTTCAACTCTGGTTGTTCTATGAGCTCAACGTGATTGAGTTGGGCATTTTCGTGTGCCTGCTGATTGAAGTATTGGTTTGTGATGCAGGTCATACTGAAGTCCACTCTGGGATGGCGCTTACGATACAACTTTGCTCCGGCGACCACCTCTTTCACCGCGTCCCAAGACAGCTTCATCCCCTCGATGCTACTGCTCTTGACCTGCAATAACCTGCCAGTCAACTCGGCCAACGCCACTGCATCGATACCGTTGTCTTTCGTTGCTGGCGTGCGATAGCAATCAAAACCTTGCAGGCTCCACAGCACGACAACCAAGCTCTCAAAGTATTTCCCGTTCATGCGCAATGCCGTGTCCAGTGTGACGCGTGGATCGAGATCGCGGGCATCCGATACCGGTACGACGTCGGCAAGATCGAAGTCTGCGGACGTCACGTCGCCGGCACCGTTCAACATATCCTCCGCGAGGCGACGCTTGTAAGCCAGCAGTTTGTCCAGTTTCGCGTCAAATGTCGTGAAGTCTTTTGCATGTACCACGGGGTAATACACGTAGACCGGTTTTTCTTGGCCGATACGATAGGCCCGATCGGTCGCCTGATCCTCCTTGGCGGGATTCCATGTGCGGGTGTAGTGCACCACATGGTTGGCTGCCTGGATGTTGACGCCAAAGCCGACTGCGACCGGCGACAGGATCAGCACGCCGAAACCCTTTGCCGCTTGAAACGCCTTGATGCGCTTCTGCCGACTGTCTTCTCGCATGGACGATGCAGACGTATCTCCATTGATGATGTCCGGAGCAAAGCCAAAATCGGCCTTGATGTAATACTGCAGAAGTCGTTGAATTTCACGAAATTCACAAAAGACGATGACTTTTTCGCCCTTGAGTTTGATGTCTTTCAAAGCATCCAAGAGCCAGTCAAGCTTGGGGGATTTGCTTCGATAGATATCTGTTGACTCGGGCTTGAAAACGTTCAACCCATGTTCCCTTGGGTCAGTGCAGATCAGCCGAAGGTAATGCAGTAACCCCAAGTGGTTCTTGAACGGTGACACGTTTCCCGGTTCGTCTCTTGTCTTGAAGCTCTGGATGGCTTGCGCATAAAGGTTGCGCTGTACACCTGACAAAGAAAGCCGGCGACACTCCTCGACAACGATTTTCCGTGGCAAGTCGGTCGCCACATCCGTTTTCAAGCGCCGTAATATCTGGGGTGCAACTCTGCCCCTCAATTCTTCCACACGTGCTTTTTCTTCATCAGTCTTTGCTTCGATGGGCTTGCGGTAGCGCTTGCCGAAATCGTTCAACGCACCAAGCAGTCCTGGCTGTACGTAGTCAAACAAACACCACAAATCAGCCAGCGTGTTTTCAACCGGTGTGCCGGTACATGCGATCTTGAAGTCCACGTTCTGCTTCTTGGCTGCGCGAGTGACCATTGCAGCTGGGTTCTTGATGCGCTGTGCCTCATCGCAAACCATCAATGACCACTTCTGGCTGGCGAATGAAAATTCGAAATCACGCAGCGTCTCGTAGGTGGTAAGCACCACTTTGGCGCTCCCGATCCAATTCGGCCGCAAAAACTTGACCAAGCCATCCTCGGTTCGAAGGCGTTCGTCTATCTGCGCTTTGGGCACGCGCAACCGCACCAACGCATCTCCATACGCCGTCAGCAAAGGCAAGGCGCCATCCACGAAAAACTTGGCAACTTCTTCGGCCCAGTTCTCCAGCAGCGACACCGGAGCCACAACCAGCATGGGATTGATATCAGGGTTGTCCTCCAGCAACCGAGCCATCAATGCCAAGAGCTGAAAGGTCTTGCCTAGCCCCATGTCATCAGCCAGAACGGCTCCGCGCACCTGATGATCCAACCGCAGGCTAACCAGATGCTGCAGCCACGCGACTCCCCGCAGCTGGTGATCCAAGAGCTTCAAACCCGGTCGGATGCTGTGCGGCAACTTGGGCGCCACCGGCAGTGCTTGCAACGCAGCGCGCCGAATTTCTTCGTACTCCAGTGACTGAATATTGGCACGCAGGACAAGCTGCTTTTCTTTGTTGCGCTCAGCTTGTGCCCCCCCAGGTTCCGAAACTTGGCGCGGAGGCTTGCCCGATGCGATGTCGTCAAACACCTCCTTGAACGTGTGGACAGCCCGCCGTGCCTCGTCGATCGGCATGGGCTCAGGCAGCCATGGCACTTGGAGCGTGGTACGGCCTTGCTCTTCGGCTTTCTTCAAGTCACGTTCGAGCTGCTCGATGGCCTCCCTGGTGGCCGGGGCTGCCACGGGTTCACCGCTACCTGTAGGCGTGTAGACAAGCACCGGGAAGACGTTGTCCGGGAACCATCCATCCTCATCCTTTTTCTTGGCAATGTAGGGGGAGTAGTAGGGCTTTTCGAGCCCGATGCCTTCGACGCGTGCGGAATATGCGCTGAGGTCATGCACCTGCGCGTAAGACACCAAGGTGGGCGGTGTTTGCCGACGCTCCAACGCCGCCGCCAACGCTTCAAGATGCCTCGTCGCATCACCGTCCACCGCCAGGTCATACCCGTCCCAAGCGAGCAACTGATGCTCGCGATCGACTGCGCGGCACAAGCCTTGAACAAAGGACTCAAGTTGGGCGTCGTCCAGCCATTGAGTCTCTGAATCGGTGAATCCGGAGGCCGACACCGTCTCGATCAGCAATCCAACCTGCACCGGGTAGCCGGACGCATCGTGCTCAAACACGGGAGTAAAGCGCTCATAGTCAAGGCCTGCTGCTTCGCGTGCTTGTTCGAACTGAGTCTCTTCCAGTACGTCGGCCGCGTCCTCACCCAAGGTGGCATAAGGGTTAAGCATGAAGGCCTGAGCACGCGACCCCGCGACGCGACGCCCGGGCATGCGTTTGATCTCTTGCAGCACCGACCGCACCTTGGGGGTAATCAGCACCTGAACGATGCCCTCGGGTGTGGGAATGTCGTAGCGGTCGCGCACCTCACGCGCTCGATCGAAGGCGTCCAACCAGTCCTGCGGGACATCCGCGAAGCGCGGCTCAATTTCGATCACATGATCGTCCGCTACCCCGTCTGATCGGCGCAACCCAATCTCCAGCTTCTCCGGCGTCAGGACGATCGAGCGGACCAAAAAATCCGTCAGCCGCGCATCAGCTGCCAAGGCGAGCTTGCGAATTCGCCCCCAAGCCAGGCGGTGGGCAAGGCCGTCATGCTCGGCCAC
>CAZTXX010000044.1:0-14364 GCA_964617405.1 uncultured Aquimonas sp.
GCTTGGCCACGCACTGCTTGATGATGCGGGCCGATTCACGCATTTCGGCCACGCGCACCACATAACGGTCGTAACAATCGCCGTTGACGCCGACAGGAATGTCGAAATCGACCTCGGAATACTTGGCGTAGGGCTGTTTCTTGCGCAAATCCCAGGCGATACCGGAGGCGCGCAGCATCGGGCCGCTCATGCCCCAGGCCAGCGCCTGGTCGGGCGAGACCACGCCGATGCCGACGGTGCGCTGCTTCCAGATGCGGTTGTCGGTGAGCAGGGTTTCGTACTCGTCGACGCGGTGCGGGAAGTCGTCGGCGAAGGCGTCGAGGAAATCCAGCATCGAGCCTTCGCGCCAGGCGTTCATGCGCTTGAGGTCGGCGCCCTTGTGCCAAGGGGTTTCCTTGTACTTGGGCATATGGTCGGGGAGATCGCGATAGACGCCGCCCGGACGATAATAGGCCGCGTGCATGCGCGCGCCGGACACCGCCTCGTAGGCGTCCATCAGCTCTTCACGCTCGCGGAAGGCGTAAAGCATCACCGCCATCGCGCCAAGGTCAAGCCCGTTGGAACCGATCCACATCAGGTGGTTGAGGATGCGGGTGATCTCGTCGAACATCGTGCGGATCCACTGCCCGCGTTCCGGCACCTCGATACCGAGCAGGTTCTCGATGGCGCGCACATAGGCGTGCTCGTTGCACATCATCGAGACGTAATCGAGCCGGTCCATGTAGCCGATCGAGTGGTTGAACGGCTTGGATTCGGCCAGTTTCTCGGTGCCACGATGCAACAAGCCGACGTGCGGATCGGCATGGAGCACGGTTTCACCGTCCATCTCCAGCACCAGGCGCAGCACACCGTGCGCTGCCGGATGCTGGGGGCCGAAATTGAGGGAATAGCTGCGGATATCCTGCATGGCTTACTTTCCTGCCGCCTGCTCGGCCGACTCGTTGCGGGCCTGTTCGCGGCGTGAATCGTGGCGCACCACGCGTGGCACCGTGACACGCGGCTCGATCGTGACCGGCTGGTAGATGACCCGCCCCTGCTCGGCGTCGTAACGCACTTCCACGTTGCCGATCAGCGGGAAGTCCTTGCGGAACGGATGACCGACAAAACCGTAGTCGGTCAACAGGCGGCGCAGGTCGGGATGGCCTTCGTAGATGATGCCGAACAGGTCGAAGGCTTCGCGTTCGAACCAGTTGGCCACCGGCCACAGCTCAATGACCGAGGGCACCACCGGCAAACCGTCGTCCGGCGCAAAGCAGCGCAGGCGAAGGCGACGGTTGTGGTGCACCGACTGCAAGTGAATGACCGAGGCGAAGCGACGCGGTGCATTGCCGGCTTCAGGCCGCTGCGCCCAGCTGAAACGACCGGCACCCAGCCCTTCGACGCCGCGCGAGAAGCCCTCATGCGTGCTGTCCTCGGTATCCCATTCCACCTGGCCATAACCAAGGTAGTCGACACCGCAAACGTCGATCAGTTGCTCGTAGCGGAAAGGCGCCTCGTCACGCAACGCGCGCGCCACTTCCAACAGATGCTCGGGCGCCACCACCAGGGTGATTTCCGGTTCGGCCTGTTCATACAGGTGGTCGATGCAGTCGACGAGCTTTTCGCCGAAACGCGCGCGCAACTGCTGGGTCAGGGTGTTGTCTGGCTCGGCCATGGACCGCGTGCCTTCCTTGAAAGTGTCGGTGGCGCTCAGCGCGCGATGGTGTTGGTACGACGGATCTTCTTCTGCAACTGCAGGATGCCGTGGGTGAGCGCCTCGGCCGTGGGCGGGCAGCCCGGCACGTAGACGTCCACTGGCACCACGCGGTCGCAGCCGCGCACCACGGCATAGGAATAGTGGTAGTAGCCGCCGCCGTTGGCGCACGAACCCATGGAAATCACCCACTTGGGCTCGGTCATCTGGTCGTAGACCTTGCGCAGCGCCGGCGCCATCTTGTTGACCAGGGTGCCGGCCACGATCATCACGTCGGACTGGCGCGGGCTGGGGCGGTAGATCACGCCCATGCGATCCACGTCGATGCGCGAGGTGCTGGCGTGCATCATTTCCACGGCGCAGCAGGCGAGGCCGAAGGTCACCGGCCACATCGATCCGGTACGCGCCCAGTTGACCAGGGCATCGATCGATGTCGTCGCAAAGCCGCGCTCGATCAGCGGGTTTTCGCCATCCGGGCGGAGGATGTCATCGACACGGCCCAGCGGCTCGGGGTTGTTGAAGAACTGTGCAATGCTCATCTCATTCCCACTCCAGCGCGCCTTTCTTCCACTCGTAGACGAAGCCCACGACCAGAATGCCGAGGAAGATCGTCATCGCAATGATGGCCGGTGCGCCGATGCTCTTGAACACCACGGCCCAGGGAAACAGGAAGGCGATTTCCAGATCGAACACGATGAACAGGATCGCGATCAGGTAGTAGCGCACGTCGAACCGTCCGCGCGCGTCCTCAAAGGCTTCGAAGCCGCACTCGTACGGTGAAAGTTTCTCGGCGCCGGGGCGCTTGGGCCCGAGCAGGTTTCCGATGATCAGCAGGGCAATGCCGATGCCCGTGGAAACGATCAGGAACAACAGGATGGGAAGATACTCGCCCAGCACGTCAGCCTCGACTCAAGCAGCGTTGCGGACCACCCCGCAACCAGCATCACCGCGCAGGCGCGGTGCCTTGCGCAAGCCCCGGACCTGCGGTGCCGCGCAAGTGCGTCGCGACTCCGTGAGGGCTGGCTCGGGGCGGACGGAGCACAAAATGCGTGCCTCGCGCTGCCCGGCTTGCGGCTCGCGGCACCCTTGCAATGCAAATGTGCCGATCAAGCTTTGGAATTGTCGCATGGCGGGTTCGAAAGCGGCAACCTGAGGCACACCGGCAAGCCGCGAATCCCCGCCCTGTCGCCAACCCGGTCACACCCGTGCCGGATGAACGAGAATCACTTGCCGCAATAGGCTTCGCGTATCTGCAGCGCCTGGGGCATCAGGCGCTGCAGATGGGCGATACGGGTGCTGCCACTGGGATGGGTGGACATGAACTCCGGCGGCACCTGTCCACCGCTCGCCTGCCCCATCCGCTCCCACAACCCGATGGCTTCACGCGGGTCGTAACAGGCCGCTGCGGCCAGCATCAGGCCCACTTCGTCGGCTTCGCTTTCATGGTCACGGGAAAAAGGCAGCAATACGCCGTACTGCGCGCCCGCGCCCATCGCGGCCATCACCGCGCGCTGCTGTTGCGGATCCATGTCGCTGATCGCCATGCCCGCGGCCATCGAGCCCAACTGAACCAGCTTGTTCTGCGCCATGCGCTCGGCGCTGTGGCGCAGCAGCGCGTGGGCGATTTCATGCCCCATGATGGCGGCCAGCGCATCCTGGTTCTGCGCGATGGGAAGGATGCCGGTGTAGACCGCGATCTTGCCGCCCGGCAAACAGAAGGCGTTGGCCTGGTCGGACTGGATCAGGCTCACCTGCCAGTCGAAGGCGCCCCATTCGATCGAGGGCCGCACATTGCGCGCGGCGGCCAGGTCGGCCTCCACCCGCGGACCCACCGAGATCAGGCGTTCGGCGATCCGCTTCACCTGCTCGGGCGTGTCGCCCTGGGTCACCACGCGCGACTGGGAGAGGATTTCACGGTAGGCCTGCAGGCCCAGCGCGGCTTCTTCCTGCACATTGGAGTCGATCAACTGGGTGCGCCCGGTGAAGGCTGCCTCCTGCTGATGGGAAAACCAGTACCAGGCCGCATACAGGCCAAACAGCATGACGACCCACCAACGCACGCCGCCACGACGGCGCCCGCCGGAGGAACCGGATTGAGAGATGTTCATGGGCAAGGCTCCGGGAGGTTCTGGCCGAATGATGCCAGAGTGGCACGGCATCAAAGAACCCGGCGTCAGGTCAGGCCGCGGATACGACCATCAGCGGCAGGCCAGCCTCATTGCACTTGGGCGGAATTGAACTGCAGGTCACGCGCAACCCGGAAGCCCACCCGTGCGTTGCGCGTGGTGGCCGGTGCGCGGGTTCGGAACGCCGAGCGTGCCTGGCTTGGCGAGCTGGCCCACGAGGCACCACGCACCACGCGGTCCTTGCAGCCCGGATTGATCCAGGCGGAACCATCCCGCGGCGCGCGGGCGTAGCTTTCGTGCCAGCAATCGGCCACCCACTCGGACACATTGCCGTTCATGTCGCTCAAGCCGAAAGCGTTGACCACAAAGCTGGCCACCGGCGCCGGGCCCCAATAGCCATCGCCGTAATCGGCGAATGCATTGCTCCAGCGCCGATCCGAGGGCGAAACATCCCGTGCACCGGTCAGGTTTTCCGTCGGGCCATTGCTGGGCGACCCGTCGCCCCAGGGATAGCGTGTCTTGCTGTCGGCACGCAGGGCGTATTCGAACTCGGCCTCGCTGGGCAGACGGTAGGCCTGTCCGGTCTGGTCGGAAAGCCAGGCCGCGTAGGCCTCGGCATCGCTCCAGGAAACGTGCACCACGGGCAAATCGTCCGCAGCCGGTTGGCCGGCGTAGTCGTTCCGCCAGCTGGTGCCACGTTTTTCAACCAATGCGCCGCTGCGCTCGTCATAAGCGATCGAACTGCGCTTCCTTTCCGCGGTCGTCCGGTATCCGGTAGCGGCAACAAAGGCGCCGAATTGCGCCACCGTGATCTCGGTGCGTGACAGTGCAAAACCCCGCGCAAAACCGACCGGGTGGCGTGGTGTCTCGCTCGCCTCGTGTTGCGCATCATTGCGCGGGCTGCCCATCTGGAAACTGCCCGCGGGAATCACCACCATTCCCGGGCCGGAACCGCCATCCGCAAGAGGATCAACCAGAAGTCGGCCTGCATCATGCACGCCGTACAGGCGCACCCTGCGGATTTCATCACGCGCCCACGCGACATCCCGTTCGTCGGTGGTAACGGCTTCAAGACCGGGCAAGAGCTCTTGCGCCGCATCCGCATCGGCGACCGCCAATGCGGCCGCGATCCTGGAACGCCATTCGCGTGTGCGCTGGTCGCGCAGCTCCACCACCCGTGCCGCCACGTCCTGCACCACAACCGATCCAGGCTCCACCTGTACCGCCTGTGCCAGGCGCTGTTCGGCCAGGGCGAAATTGTCCTCTTTCGCGGCCTGCCTGGCCTCATGCAACAGGTCGTTGCGCAGGCTTGCGAACGCAGCAGCGACCTTGCCGCTGTTCGGTGCCAGACGCCGTGCCTCGCGCAGTATCTCCAGCGCGTTCTCACCCGGCGGCATGCGCGCACCGGTGGCAGCGAGTTTTTCAGCCTCGGCAAGCAACCGCTGCACCGCGCGCTCCCGATCCAGCCGCTCGCCCAAGGCCACGACACGGGCATCGCCCGCGTTCCAGCGCTGAAGCAAGGGCAACTCCTGTTCAGCCGGTGCGGAGGTGCCGTGGGCGAAACCCAGCCAGCTCCATTCGATCAACCCTGCCGCGGCCTGCCCTGCCAATGTTTCAGCCGCCTCGCTGTCCTCGTCGCCCGGCGCGCTGCGCAGCAGGAGATCCAGCGCACGATGCGCCAGTGCCGGTGAATCATCCGCCAGCCAGGCGGCAGCGCGCTCCAGCACGTCGGTCTCGACCGGAGCCGGCTCATCGGCCACAGGCAAGGAATGCGTATCCCGGTCGTCAGGTGCCGTCGCCATCGATTCCTGCACTCCGACAGCCTCCGGGACAGCGGCTGCGGGAACACTGGCCGGCGTCGCATCCACCGACACGGGCGGGGTTGCCTCCGGCGGCGACGCGCTTTCGCCGCCACAGGCCATCAGCAGCGCCAGGCAACACATCGTTGGCCATCGCCATCCTGCCTGCATCGCCCCTCGTCCCTTGTCGTCGCGGAAATTCCCACTCATCGGCCGCGAAACGGTAGTGCACCACCAGGCTACCGGCAAGTCGCCACGCGTTTCCGCTATGGTTGTCCGCTTCCCCTGACGAAGCCTCCGCCCATGAGTCAATGGATCGCCGATTCCCGCCAGCTCGACGCACTCGCCGCCAGTTCCCGGGACGCGGTGCTGGCGCTCGATACCGAGTTCATCCGCGAACGCACCTTCTATCCGAAGCTCGCCTTGGTGCAACTGCGCGCCGCGCAGCAGGACGAACTTCTCATCGACCCGCTCGCGATCCCGCAGGCTGGCGCCTTGCGCCCCTTGCTGGAAGGCCCGTCCCTGAAACTGATGCACAGCCCCAGCGAAGACTTGCAGGCCATGCAGCGCGGCTGGAGCCTGCTGATCGAGCCGGTATTCGACACCCAGCTCGCCGCCGCGCTCACCGGCCTGGGAGCAGGCAAGAGTTACCAGGCGCTGGTCGAAACGGTGCTCGGCGTACACCTTGAAAAAGGCGAGACCCGCTCCGACTGGCTGCAACGCCCGCTTACCGAATCCCAGCAACGCTATGCCGCCGAAGACGTGCGCTACCTGCACGATCTGCATGACAAGCTGGCGCTTCGCCTTGATGAACTGGGGCGCAGCCAGTGGCTGAACCAGGACTGCGCCCGCATGGTGCAGACCGCGCGCGAGGACGGCCACGACCCGCAGCCCCACCTTTCATCGCGCGCCGCCCAGCACATGGACCCCGATGCCCAGGCCCGCCTGCGTCGCCTGCTGCTCTGGCGCGATCAGACGGCCCGCGCACGCGACCTGCCGCGAAGCTGGGTCCTGGACAACGAACTGGTCGTGTTGCTGGCCGAGGCGCCACTGTCACACAGCCAGTTCGACACCCTGCTCGATCGTCATCCACGCGCGCCGCGCCGCAACCGCGATGCGCTATGGCAAGAACTTACCCGCCCGCTCGACGATGAAGAGCGCGCCATCCCGCTGGCGAGCGCACCCGACCCCGCGCTGCGTGGCCCACTCAAGGCGATGCAGGCCATCGTCGCCCGCCATGCCGCCACACTGGATATCCCCGAAGGGCTGCTGTGCGCTCGCCGCCATCTGGAAAACCTCCTGGCAACGCGTCAGTGGCCCGCGGCACTCGATGGCTGGCGCGCCGACATCCTGCAAAAGGATCTGATGGAAGCCCTGCCCTGAGCCTTCATCAGCCCGGGGCGCTACCGCCGGCGCCCGCCCGGCCTCGTGTAGAATGTCGCCCCCGGTGCATCACGCCCCGGTGTCAATGCGCACGGCCCCGTAGCTCAGCTGGATAGAGCGTCCCCCTCCTAAGGGGAAGGTCACACGTTCGAATCGTGTCGGGGTCGCCAGTGCTTTCAATACGTTGCGGAACACCCCGCGGTATCAGCTGAGCCGGGGGGACACGCAGGGGACACTTGCGACACGGCGGCCCTGGATGGTCCGGACCTGGAGTTCGGCGCCCCTGATCTCCTGCTGGAAGCCTCCAGGAAGATCGGACCTGCCGACGAGGCGTGGCCAGGTCGAGCACGCAGGACAAAACCGACGGTGACGGACGCCACCGTCGGTTTGCCGCATCCGGTCAGATAAGGTCGGCGGGCACGTTGCCGCCGTTTTGCGCAATGCGGCGCAGAACTTCCTTGTGCAGCCACATGTTCATCTGTGCCGAATCACCCATCAGGTTCTCCGGGCAACCCAGCTCCTTGGCCATTTCCTTGCGCGCGCCGAAGCTGCTGTCCAGATCGAGCAGCTTGAGCAGGTCGACGATGGAGGTCTTCCAGTTGAGCTTCTGCGGGTTGGCGGCCGCCTTTTCGGTGAGCAAGCCCACCACGTCCACTTCGGAAATGGCTTTGGGTGCCGACGCGGCCGACGGTGGCAGCTCGGCAGGATCGACAAAGATCACTTCCGGGGTGGGTTCAGGCGCTGGCGCCGCCTTGGCGCTGCCCATGCCGAGCTTTTCGAGAATCGAGCCGAACAGACCCATGAAGTACTCCTTGAACGTGAGGGGAAATCCAATGGTGCCAGCTTGGCGCCATCGCACACAACGCCTGCAACCACCGCCCGGCGCTGGCGTTCACTTCCCTGTTGCGGGCGCCTCGCCCTGCTGGCGCGCCAGCGCCCAGGCCACGTGTTCGCGCACCACGGCCGAGGGATCATCGGCGCGCGAACGCAGCGCGGATACCACCTCGTCGGAGTGCGCCGCGTTGCCCAGTGCGATGGCGATGTTGCGCAGCCAGCTCTCGTAGCCGGCACGTCGGATCGACATGCCTTCGGTCTTCGCCAGATAGGTCGCCTCGTCCCAGGCGAAAAGATCCACCAGCTTCATGCCGTCGAGGCCGTGGCGCGGGGCAAAATCGGCCTCCATCGATACCTTGGCGTACTTGTTGAACGGACAGATCAGCTGGCAGTCGTCGCAACCGAAGATACGGTTGCCCATCAGCGGGCGCAGCTCCTCGTCGATGGAACCCTTGTACTCGATGGTGAGGTAGGAAATGCAGCGCCGCGCGTCCAGCTTGTAGGGACTGATGATCGCGCCCGTGGGGCAGACATCGATGCAGCGCATGCAACTGCCGCAGTGGTTCTCCACTGGCGGATCGAGCGGCAACGGCAGGTCGGTGAAGATCTCGCCGAGGAAGAAATACGAGCCGGCAACGCGCGAGAGGGTAAGCGTGTGTTTGCCGCGCCAACCGATACCGGCCTTTTGCGCCAGCGGCTTTTCCATGATCGGCGCCGAGTCGCAGAACACCCGATAACCGAACGGCCCGATTTCTTCAACGATCCGGTCGGCAAGTTTCTGCAGGCGCTTGCGCACCAGCTTGTGGTAGTCCCGACCCAGGGCATAGCGCGAGATATAGCCCAGCGCGCTGTCGCCCAGGACCTCCCAGGCCTGCGGCATGTCGGGTCGAGCATAGTCCATGCGCAGGCTGATCACCCGCAGCGTGCCGGGATGCAATTCGGCCGGATGGGTACGCATGTGGGCGCGCTCTTCCAGCCAGGCCATCGAGCCGTGGTGCCCGGCGGCGAGGTATTCGGCCAGCCCCGCGCCGGCCTCGGAAAGATCGGTATCGCTGATCCCCACCTGCGCAAAACCGAACTCCGCCGCCCAGCGCCGGATATCACGCACCAGGGCGGCCAGATCGACCTCGCGCGGGTTTTCGCTCATCGGCCTGAGGCGTCGATGACGCTCAAGGAACCTCGGCCAGACCGACCCGCAGGATTTTCCCCTCTGTCTCGGAAAGCAAGTAGAGGTAGCCATCCGGCCCCTGTCGCACATCGCGCAAGCGCGGCTTGCGATCGGTCAGAAGACGCTCCTCGGACACCACGCGCTCACCATCCAGCTCCAAGCGGATCAGGTCGGTGCTGGCGAGCCCGCCAAGAAACAGGCTGCCCTGCCACGGCGGAAAGCGCTCGGCGGTATAGAACACCATGCCCGACAGCCCCGGCGAGCGCTCGAAGTAATAGATCGGCTGCTCGGTACCTGGCGCCGTAGTGCCGATGGCTTCCGGAATCGGTTGACCCGAGTAATTGATGCCGTAGGTGGCCAGCGGCCAGCCGTAGTTCCTGCCCGGCAAGGGGATATTCAGCTCATCGCCGCCACGCGGGCCGTGTTCGCTGGTCCAGAGCATGCCGGTGACTGGATGCAGGGCCGCACCCTGCTGATTGCGGTGGCCGTACGACCAGATTTCCGGCCGCGCATCCCCACGACCGACGAAGGGGTTGTCGGCCGGCACGCTGCCGTCGAGATTCAGACGCACCACCTTGCCTTGCAGGTGGTCGAGCTTTTGCGAAGTCGGGCGGTGGTTGTTCTCACCCAGCGCGAGGAAAAGATGCCCATCGCCATCAAAGACGATGCGGGAACCGAAGTGTGCGCCCTGCGAGAGCCTGGGCTGCTGGCGGAAGATGACCTGCCAGTCCTCGATCCGGTCGTCGACCAGTCGACCACGCCCGAGCGAAGTGCCGGCGAGGCCATCCTCACCGGCCTCGGAAAAACTCAGATAGATGATCCGGCTGTCGGAAAAATCAGGTGCGAGCGCCACGTCCAGCAAACCGCCCTGCCCGTTCGCCCAGACCTCGGGCAAACCCGCGACGGGTTCGGAAACCTCGCCCTGATCGGAGACATGGCGCAACCGCCCGGCGCGTTCGGTGACCAGCATGCCGCCTTCAGGCAGGAAGGCCAGTGACCAGGGCACTTCCAGCCCGGTCGCCACCTCGGTGACTTCGATCTCCGAAGCCTGCGCCGGTGGCGGTGCGCCGTGGGCCGCACGCACGCCCACCGTCGTCGTCACCGGCTGTGGTGCTGTTTCGGCAGCCTCCGAGACGGCGTCCGTCCCGCCGCTGCAGGCGGCCATCGACAGCGCCAGTGCAGCCGGCAGGGAAAGCCGTTGCAGGAACCACTCGTGTCGTTTCATCACATCCATCTCCATCATCGAATCCGGTTGGCCGTATTCCCGGCCCGGGTCACGGCGGCAGGCAGCCTTGTCTGTCATCCGCGCACATCTTCGCGGGATCGTTTCCAGCAGGCGAAGATGCACCTCAACCACGAGTTTGGCCTCTGGTCGACCACAAGGCCAGAGCGCTGGTCGGCTCACTCCGGCAAGACACGCCGTGCGATCGCCAGATACAGCGCCGGCAGGGCTTCCAGATCGGCCAGCGGCAGATTTTCATCGACCTTGTGGATGCTGGCGTTGACCGGGCCGACTTCCACCACCTGTGCGCCGAGCGGGGCGATGAAACGGCCATCGGAGGTTCCACCTGCGGTGTTCTCCTGCGGCACCAGGCCGGTGACCTCGGCGATGGCGGCGCGCACCGCCTCGCGCAGCGCGCCATCCTGCGTGTGGAAGGGCTCACCCGAGCGGTGCCAGGCGATGGAATGGTCAAGCGCATGCCTGCCCAGCATGGCTTCCACCACATCAATCAGCGCTTGGGCACTCCAGCACGGGCCGTAACGCAGGTTGAACTGCACCCGCAGCGTGCCGGGAATCACGTTGTCGGCGCCGGTGCCGGCCTGGAGATTGGCGATCTGGAAGCTGGTGGGCGGGAAATCCGCATCGCCCTCGTCCCAGCGCCGCGCCGCAAGTTCCGCAAGCGCCGGCAACGCGCGATGCACGGGATTGTCGGCCAACTGCGGATACGCCACGTGTCCCTGCACACCTCGCACGATGAGCCTGCCGGTAAGCGAACCACGCCGACCGATGCGGATGGTGTCGCCCAGCCGCTCGCTGGCCGTGGGCTCGCCGACCACGCAGGCGTCGATGTGTTGGCCGATTTCGCTCAAATGCCGCGCCACACGGCGCACCCCGTCGATGGCGTCACCTTCCTCGTCCGAGGTCAGCAGCACGGCCAGGGTGCCCTGATGTTGCGGATGCGCCGCGACGAAGCGCTCGGCCATCACCGTCATGGCAGCGACCGAACCCTTCATGTCGGCCACGCCACGCCCATACAGGTGCCCGTTTCGCACCTCGGGCTCGAAGGGATCGGAGGTCCAATGCTCGCACGGCCCGCTCGGCACCACATCGGTATGGCCGAGAAAGCACAGCAGCGGCGCACCCTCGCCATGCGTGGCCCAGAGGTTGCGCACCGCCCCGAAAGGCAGGTGCCGGATCTCGAACCCGTGGGCAGCAAGGCGTTCGGCGATCAAGGCCTGACAGCCCGCATCCTCCGGCGTGACGGAAGGGCGGCGGACCAGTTCGCAGGTGAGGTCGAATACCTCGGACATGGGCAAATCCGGAATCGTCAGGCTTCGGACTCAGACCCCGAAGCGCTGCTTGTAGAGCGCATCCTTAAAGCCCACCGAGACTTCGCCGTCATCGGTCACGGTGACCGGGCGCTTGATGAGTTGCGGATACTCCTTCAGCAGCAACTGCCATTCCGGATCGGAGCCCGGTGTCTTGCGGTTGGGCGGCAGGTTGCGCCAGGTGGTGGATGCACGGTTGATCAGCTGGTCCCAACCACCAAGCGTTCCGGCCCAGGACTTGAGCACGGCCGGCTCGATGCGTTGAGCACGGTAATCGGAAAACTCGTGCTTGATCCCGAAGCGGGTCAGCCAGTTGCGCGCCTTGCGGCAGGTATCGCAGTTTTCCAGTCCATAAAGTCGAACAGCCACGAGCTTGCTCCTTGCAGTTTTCGTCGATTCGGGTTGCAGCGCGGAAATCAGATCCGGTCCCGCACCAGCCAAAATGTGGTCAGGGCAAGGATCACCAATCCGGTCAGGATCAGCGTCAGGCGGGCGGTGATACGCCGACGCCGTGCACGCCGCACTGCCTCGACCTCGTGGCGCCCGCGCACTCGGCCACTTTCGCCCGTGGCCACGAAAGGCGCGACCGCATCGGCCTCGGGCGCGCAAGCGCAGACCGAGGACAACAACGCCAGCAGCGCCCGGGCATCTCGCGGCCGGTCATCGGGATTTTCCGCCAGCAGTGCATCAAGCAAGGGTTGAATCCACTGGTGCCGTGCCGGCAATCGCGGTGCGCCTTCGCCGCGTTCAATGAATTCCGCGCGCGCACCCGAAGGCCACGGCAGACGCCCGACCAGCATCTCGTGCAGGACCACTCCAAGGCTGTAGAAATCGGTACGGCCATCGACCGGCTCACCGCGCGATTGCTCCGGGCTCATGTAATCGGGCGTGCCACCTTGCATGGTGGCGCGCGACTCGCCTTCACGTGCCAGCGCGGCGATACCGAAATCCACCAGCACGGCCTCGCCGGAGCCACGAAACAGGATATTGGCCGGCTTCACGTCGCCATGCACCACGCCGCGCGCATGGGCATGTCCGAGGCCGCGCGCCACGTCACCCACCACCGCCAATGCGTCCGCCACGCGCATGCGTGCCGCGATGCGCGCGGTCAGGTCACCACCGGCCAGATATTCGCTGGCCAACCAGCGCCGGTCGCCATGCGCACCCACCGCAAGGATGCGCGCCAGGTTGCGGTGCCGCAGCCTCGCCGCCACCTCGCGCTCGTGTTCGATCTCGGCGGGCGTGGCGGCCTCCGGATCATCGGCAGGTTCGAACAGTTTCAGGGCGACCTCGCGCTCGGTGTCCTGCGCAATCGCCTGGTAGACGCTACCGCTGGCACCGCTGCCCAACCGTCGCAGTACGCGAAATCCCGGAATCAACGGCAGTTCCTCGCGCACCACGCTCAGCCTCCGCCGTCACCCGGTTCAAGCCACAAACGCCGCCCGGACGCCTTTTCGATGGCTGCCAGCCGTGCCTCATGCGCGAGACGCTCGTCCGCACTGGCGCGCACCACGCGGATGCGGCCAGGAACGATGGCGCTCACCCCGGGCTCGGCGGTGCTCGTCGGGGTTTCCGGCTGGTCGAACGCCAGATTGAACTGCCCCGAGGTCATCGCGATGTAGACATCGGCCAGCAGCTCGGCGTCGAGCAGGGCACCGTGCAGGGTGCGGTGGGCGTTGTCGATGTCGAAGCGCCGGCAGAGGGCATCAAGCGAAACGCGCTGGCCCGGATATTTCTCGCGCGCCAGCACGATGGTGTCCACCACGCCCGCGACATGATCGGCCAGACGACCATACTGCGGCCCGCAGCGCTCCAGCTCGGCATCGAGGAAGGCCACGTCGAACTGGGCGTTATGGATCACCAGCTCGGCACCCTGGACGAAATCGAGGAACTCGTCGATCACCTCGTCGAAACGCGGCTTTTCCGAAAGGAAATCGGTGCTCAGACCATGCACCCGCAGGGCACCGGGTTCACTGTCGCGTTCCGGATTGACGTACTGGTGGTAGTTGCGCCCGCTGGGGCGGCGTTCGAGCAGTTCCAGACAGCCGATTTCGACCACCCGGTTGCCGGTCTGCAACGACATACCTGTGGTTTCGGTATCAAGGACAACCTGTCTCATGCCGAAGCACCCATCGACCGGGGTCTGCTCCATCGGACAAAAAAAACGGAAACCTGGGGAAACATCAATCTCAATACCTTGATATCACTTGAAACACCTCGGCACACCCAAGCCCTCAGCGCTGTTTCTCCGCCGCACCCCTGGCCAGCTGGTCCACCCGTTCATTGCCGGGATCGCCCGCATGGCCGCGCACCCACTCCCATTGCACCTGATGCACCGCAGCGGCACGCTGCAGGCGCTCCCACAGGTCACGGTTCTTCACCGCGCTGCCACCCGAAGTGCGCCAACCCCGCTTCACCCAGCCCGCAAGCCACTCGGTGATGCCCTGGCGCACGTATTGCGAATCGGTGCGCAAGCGAACCGCGCAGGGTCGGGTGAGGGCTTCCAGCGCCATGATCGCGGCCATCAGTTCCATGCGGTTGTTGGTGGTATCAGGTTCGCCGCCGGACAACTCGCGTTCGCGCCCACGAAACTGCAACAAGGCGGCCCAACCGCCCGGGCCAGGGTTGCCAAGGCACGCACCGTCGGTATGCACCAGCACCTGCTCCATGTCGCTCATGCGCCGGATGCTCCCGTCGCCAGCTCCCTGGGCAGGCCCACGCCAAGAGGCGTCATGCCCGGCACGCTGCGTTGCAGTTTCAACACATAGCCACAACTTGGCAGCCACGCGGGCATCCGCCAGTCGTGACGCC
>CAZTXX010000045.1:0-14189 GCA_964617405.1 uncultured Aquimonas sp.
TGCGCGCCAGCGCCACGTCCACCGGCCAGCGCGCCATGGTGCGGCCGATGTCGGTGAGGCGGCGCTCGCGATCAACCGCGCCCAGCTCCTGGAGCTGCTGCCAGCCGTCGGCGATGGCGCGCGGATCGGGGGCTTCGAGGAAGGGAAACTCCTCCACCTTGCCCAGCCCGAGCGACAGCATGCGCAGGATCACCCCGGCCAACGAGGCGCGCAGGATTTCCGGATCGGTGTAGCGCGGGCGCGACTCGAAATCCTCTTGCGAATAGAGCCGGAAGCACACGCCCGAGGTCACGCGCCCGCAGCGGCCGGCGCGCTGGTTGGCGCTGGCCTGGCTGATCGGTTCCACGTGCAGGCGCTCGAGCTTGCCGCGCGGGCTGTAGCGCTTGACCCGCGCCAGCCCCGGGTCGATCACGTAGCGGATGCGCGGCACGGTGAGCGAGGTCTCGGCGACGTTGGTCGCCAGCACGATGCGCCGCCTGGGGCCGGGCGAGAAGATGCGGTCCTGGTCGCGCGCGGAGAGCCTGGCGTAGAGCGGCAGCACCTCGGTTTCGCGGTACTTGCGCCGCTCCAGCGCCTGGTGCGCGTCACGGATCTCGCGCTCGCCGGGCAGGAACACGAGAATGTCGCCCATCGGATCCTCGCGCGTGGCCTCGTCGGCGGCGCGCACGAGGGCATCGAGGACGCCCATGCCCTGATCCTGTGCCTGTGAGGAGACGCGAGCCTGCGCGCGCCCTCCCGCCGACAGTGCCGGGCGAGGCATAAGCGAACTCTTCCTTTGCGGACGGGTCGCAGCCGCAGCTTGGCCTCCTCCATCCGCGATGGGGGAAGGCAACTCGCCGGCACGATCACTCCCCTCCAACGGCCGATAGCGCATCTCCACCGGATAGCTGCGCCCTTCGATGGCGACCACGGGCGCATCGTCGAAGTGGCGCGCGAAACGCTCGGTGTCGATGGTGGCCGAGGTGACGATCAGCTTCAGGTCGGAGCGCTTCTTCAGCAGGGTTTTCAGGTACCCCAGCAGAAAGTCGATGTTGAGGCTGCGCTCGTGCGCCTCGTCGACGATGATCGTGTCGTAGGCCGAGAGGTAGCGGTCGGACTGGATCTCGGCCAGCAGGATGCCGTCGGTCATGAACTTGATGCAGCCGGCCTCCGAGGTACGCTCGGTGAAGCGCACCTGGTAGCCCACCGCACTGCCCAACTCCACCTGCAGCTCCTGCGCGACGCGATGCGCCACGGCGCGCGCCGCGATGCGGCGCGGCTGGGTGCAGCCGATCAGGCCCGCGGCGCCGCGCCCGGCGGCCAGGCACATCTTGGGCAGCTGGGTGGTCTTGCCCGAGCCGGTTTCGCCGGCGACAACGATCACCTGGTGCGCACGGATCAGCGCGACGATGCGCTCGGCCTCGCGCGCCACCGGCAGGCTGTCGTCGAAGGTCGGAACCGGCAGCACCGCGCGCCGCGCCTCGCAGGCGGTCACCGAGGCGGCGAGCGCGGTCTGGAATTCCTCACGCAGCGCCACGTTCTTCGGCTCGCGCCGCAGCCGTGCGCGCAGGCCGATCAGGCGCCCGCGGTCGCGGCTGAGTGCGTGCGAGAGGGCATCGGACGGCCTCCCACCCTCACCGGTCGGCTTGATATCAATGGCCATTGGGCCCATTTATCGAACTCATCGGTAGTTTCAACTTCCCGCGCCATGCGAAGCGGCGTAGGGTACAGCCACCATCCTCATTGCAAGGAGTTCACCATGAGCATCGATATCGGGATCACGGCGGAAAACCGCAAGGCGATCGCCGACGGCCTGTCGCATTTCCTCGCCGACGCGTACACCCTCTATCTCAAAACCCACAGCTTCCACTGGAACGTGACCGGGCCGATGTTCAACTCGTTGCACGTCATGTTCGAGGGCCAGTACACCGAGCAATGGGCCGCGCTGGACGATGTCGCCGAGCGCATCCGCGCCATCGGCTTCCTGGCACCGGGCTCCTACGCCGAGTTCGTGAAATTGTCCTCGATCCGCGAGGAACCGGGCCGCGAAGGTGAAGCACTGGACTGGAAGGCAATGGTCACGCAACTGGTCGCGGGAAACGAGGCGGTCTGCCGTACCGCGCGCACCGTGCTGGAAACGGCCTCCGGCGCCGGCGACGAGCCGACCGTGGACCTCATGACCCAGCGCCTGCAGGCCCACGAAAAGACCGCATGGATGCTGCGCTCACTGCTCGAATGAGTCGCGCCGGGCGCAAAAATGAAGGCCGGGAATTGCGTTCCCGGCCTTTTTTGTGCTTACACTTCATTTTGTTGCGGTGCAATACGCACCTTTCCGGAGCCCGCCCATGACCGACTCGACACTGACCTCCTTTCTCCAAGCGGTTGCGCACCGCGATCCTGGCCAAGTCGAGTTCCAGCAGGCGGTGCGCGAGGTGATGGAAACCCTCTGGCCGTTCATCGAGCAGAATCCGGAGTACCGCCGCCAAGGCCTGCTGGAGCGGCTGGTGGAGCCAGAGCGCATCCTGCAATTTCGCGTCAGCTGGGTGGACGACGCCGGCCAGACCCGCGTCAACCGCGCCTGGCGAGTGCAGCACAGCGCCGCCATCGGCCCCTACAAGGGCGGCATGCGCTTCCACCCCTCGGTGAACGTCTCGATCCTCAAGTTCCTGGCGTTCGAACAGACCTTCAAGAACGCCCTGACCACGCTGCCGATGGGCGGCGGCAAGGGCGGCTCGGACTTCGACCCCAAGGGCAAGAGCGAGGGCGAAGTGATGCGTTTTTGCCAGGCCCTGATGTTCGAGCTGTACCGCCATATCGGCGCCGACACCGATGTGCCGGCGGGCGACATCGGTGTGGGTGCGCGCGAGGTCGGCTACATGGCCGGCATGATGAAGAAGCTCTCCAACCAGACCGGCTGCGTGTTCACCGGCAAGGGTCTGGCCTACGGCGGCAGCCTGATGCGACCCGAGGCCACCGGTTTCGGCCTCATCTACTTCGTCGAACAGATGATGCACTTCACGCGGCGCGAAACCCACGGCGCGCGGGTGTTGATTTCCGGCTCCGGCAACGTCGCGCAGTTCGCCGCGGTCAAGGCGATCGAGCGCGGTGGCACGGTGCTGACCTTCTCCGACTCGGGCGGCACGCTGTATGCGAAGGAGGGCTTTGGCGAGGAGGCCCTGGCCGACGTGTTCGCACTCAAGAACGAGCGTCGCGGGCGCCTGGCCGAACTGGCCGAAGATCCACGTTTCCAGTACTTCGAAGGCAAGCGTCCCTGGCATATCCCGGCGGAAATCGCCCTGCCCTGCGCGACCCAGAACGAGCTCGACGGCGATGACGCGCGCACCCTGGTCGGCAATGGCGTGGTGTGCGTGGCCGAGGGCGCCAACATGCCCAGCACGCTGGAAGCCGTCTCGGTCTTCCAGGAGGCCGGAATCCTGTACGCGCCGGGCAAGGCCAGCAACGCCGGCGGCGTGGCCACATCGGGCCTGGAAATGAGCCAGAACGCGCTGCGTCTGGCCTGGACCCACGCCGAGGTCGATACCCGCCTGCACACCATCATGCGGGAAATCCACGCCCTGTGCGTGCGCCATGGCAGCCGCGCGGACCGCAGCGTGAACTATGTGCAGGGCGCCAACATCGCCGGCTTCGTGAAGGTGGCCGATGCCATGCTGGCACAAGGCGTGTGCTGAGCCGGGCGCCCTATCGGCTATCCTGAAGGGATGGCCGAAACCCCTCTTGAGCTGCTGAAGCGCGTCTTCGGCTTCGACGCCTTCCGCGGCCAGCAGGCCACCATCGTGGACCACCTCATCGATGGCGGCGACTGCCTGGTTCTGATGCCGACCGGTGCCGGCAAATCCCTGTGCTACCAGATTCCGGCGCTGGTGCGTGATGGCACGGGCATCGTGATCTCGCCGCTGATCGCCCTGATGCAGGACCAGGTGGATGCGCTGTGCCAACTCGGCGTGCGTGCCGCCAGGCTCGATTCCTCGCTGGACACCGCGCAGGCCTTCGAGACCGAGCGGACGCTGGCGAACGGTGCGCTCGACCTGCTCTACGTTTCGCCCGAGCGGTTCCTGACCGAGCGCTTCCTCGACCTGATCGATCCGATCCCGATCGCGCTGTTCGCCATTGACGAGGCGCATTGCGTCTCGCAGTGGGGGCACGACTTCCGCCCGGAATACCGCCAGCTCGACGCCCTGCACCGACGCTGGCCGCGGGTGCCGCGCATCGCTCTCACTGCCACCGCCGACGCCCCCACGCGCGGCGAGATCGCCGAGCGACTGGCGCTGCGCGAGGCGCACTGGTTCGTCAGCTCCTTCGATCGGCCCAACATCCGCTATCACGTGGTGCGCAAGGATCGCGCGAAAGACCAGCTGCTCGATTTCCTGCGCCGGCACCGTGATGAATCGGGCATCGTCTACTGCCTGTCACGGCGCAAGGTGGAGGAGACCGCCGAATTCCTGGAGGCGAATGGCATCGCCGCCCTGCCCTATCACGCCGGCATGACACCGGCATCACGTGCCCACAACCAACGCCGCTTCATCCGCGAGGAAGGCATCGTGATGTGCGCCACCATCGCCTTCGGCATGGGCATCGACAAGCCCGACGTGCGCTTCGTGGCGCATATCGACCTGCCCAAGTCGATCGAAGGCTATTACCAGGAAACCGGCCGCGCCGGACGCGACGGCGAACCGGCCGAAGCCTGGATGTGCTGGGGACCGGGCGATGCGAACACCCTGGCGCGGATGATCACCGAAGGTGACGCCGACGAGGCGCGCAAACGCGTGGAACTGCGCAAGCTCAGCCTGCTGACCGGTTATGCCGAAACCACCGGTTGCCGGCGCCAGGTGTTGCTGTCGAGTTTCGGTGAGACGCTCGCCGACCCCTGCGGCAACTGCGACAACTGCCTCGATCCGCCACCGGTCTGGGATGCCACCGACGCGGCGCGCAAGGCCTTGTCCTGCGTCTACCGCAGCGGCCAGCGCTTCGGTGCCAGCTATCTGATCGGGATCCTGCGCGGCGTTCCCGACCCGTTGATCGCCCAGCGTCGTCACACCACGCTCAGCACCTACGGCATCGGCACCGAGCTGGATGAGCGTCAGTGGCGTGGCGTGTTCCGCCAGCTGGTGGCCATCGGCCTGCTGGAACTGGATATCGAGGGCTTCGGCACCTTGCGCCTGACCGAAGCGGCCCGTCCGCTGTTGCGTGGGGAAACCCGGCTCGAACTGCGTCGCGAAATGCGCACTTCCCGGCGCACGCGGAGCCCATCACACACCACGGACCGGAGCGGAGAAGACACGCTGTCGCCCGAGGCGCAGCTTCGTTATGACGTGTTGCGCGAGTTGCGAACCCGGCTCGCACGCGAACAGAACGTGCCGCCTTATGTGATTTTTTCCAACGCCACGCTGCGCGAGATCGCCGAAAGCGAACCCGACGACCTGGACGCGTTGGCCGATATTTCCGGCATCGGCGCATCAAAGCTCAAACACTATGGCGAGGCGGTGCTGGAAGCACTGGCGCTTGTGGCCTGAAACCAGCACCAGGACATCATCCCGTGACTTCGGCGACCCGTAGTTCGGCGTTGTCACTGTTCGTCCTCACGCAGTTGCGCCCGGCCGCCTTGGCATCGTAGAGCGCAGCATCGGCACGGCGCATGAGGTCGTTGAAGTCGCGCGTCGCCACGTCCAGCCAGGCGACCCCGATGGACACGGTGATCGGCACGCGCAGTTCGCCCTTCCGGTACGGCTGCCCGGCAACATCGGCACGCAGCTGCTCCATGCGCTGCAGCGCGACTCCGAGCGATGTATTGGCCAGCAAGATGACGAACTCCTCGCCACCCAGGCGCACGATCAGGTCCTGCTCCGTGCCGGCCCGACGCAGCAGGGTGGCGACATGGGCCAGCGCCTCATCACCCACTTCGTGACCATGAACGTCGTTGATGCGCTTGAAGAAGTCCACGTCGAGCACCGCCAGCGCCAGCGGCAAGCCACCACTGCGGGCGGCCTGCACCCTGCGCTCGCCCTCGCCGGCAAGGATCCTCCGGTTCGGCAGGCTGGTGAGATAGTCCACCGAGGCCGCCTCCTCCCAGTGTCGCCGGATCCGGTCCGAACACATCAGCAGGAATACCGTGGTGCCGATCACCGGCAGGATGGACAGCACCATCGGGCTGATCGCGTTCAGGGTATTGCTGTCCTGGAACACCGAACTGCCGGGATCCGGCGCCAGCAGGAACCACGCCACCCGCCCCGCGGCAAACGCCGTGACCAGACCGAACACCCCCATCAGCACGCGCCGACTGGTCGATTCGTCGCGCCGTTGCCGCCACAACACGGCCAGACCGTCGATCAACGCCACCAGCCAGCACAGGGTGGACACGGAAATGCGCCCGACCATGCCGGGCATGACCGCCACGAACCACCAGACGCCCAACACGGTGAACACAGCCGGGACGATCAGCATCAGGCGCGAACCCTGCAGTCCGTAAAACTGGCGAAGCGCGAGCGCATAAACCGATACGCCAAAAGTCATCAGCCCATTGGCCACCACCAGCAGCCACATGGCCCCCGGGTACACCTGTTGTGCGATGAACAGCATCACCGCGCAGGCGATCAACAGCGTCGCGACGCGCCAGCTGTGCGCAGCCGGACGCAGCGCGCTCGGCAACTCGCCGTGCAGCATGCCCAGCACGCTGCCGTTGAGCAGCATCATCGCGATGGCGAAGACGAATGCGGTAAGCGGATCGATGGCCTGCCTCCCCTGTTGTGTCACGCGCAAACCCTGCGCTGAACGGATTCCATGTTAGCGGCGCGCGCCTTGCAAAATGCGACCCGTTTCGAACAATTCAACAGGATTGACCTGCGAAATCATGCACCAGACTTGACCAATCCGCATCAGCCGGGATCGGCGGCCTCCGTGACCGGTCGTTCCTGCGAGGCACCACGCTCCAGCGGCTCGATCCGGGGTTCATCCCACGAGCCGGTGATGCGATACACCGTGCGCGTCATGTCCTTCAGGGGCTGGCGCAGCACCGCCTGGGCCACCGCACCCACGGCGGCGCCGGCAGGCCCGCCCGCCAGCGCGCCGATGGCCGGCAACATGCTGCCGGCCTTGGGCTGCACTTCCATGGTCTGGTCGTAGTCGCGCGCCTTCAGTCCGGTTCGCCCACGCAACAGGATGTCGGCGGATGGCGCGGTGCTCTTGAAGTCGTCGGTGATGGCATTGCCACGCTCGATGCGGAAGCTTCCGGTCATCTGGTTGAACGCGAATCCGGATTTGAAGAAGTCACTGAAATCAAGCGCCAGTCGGCGCGGGATCTCGGTGAGGTTGAGCAGGCCGAACAGGCGCCCGGCACCCGGCTCGACTTCAAGCAACCGCCCCTGCCCGACGCTGAATTCCAGGCGGCCATCGGCTCGCCCCCAGTCGAAATCACCCGGCGCCCCCGGCCACCCCAGCGCCAACTTGCCGTGCGCGCCACCACTTTCAAGCAGGCGCGAGAAACCCAGCGCCTCGAGCATGGAACCGGCATCACGCGAGGAAAAATCCAGCGTCAGCGCGCTGTGTTCCTTCCCCTCAACCCGCAGCCAGTCGCCCTTGGCCTTGATGTCGATCGCCTCCGAACGCGTATCCAGGCGCTCGACGTGCATACCCTGCGCCACCGGCCAGGTTTCCAGCCACACGCTGCCCAGGTGCGCATCGGCAAAGCGGGTGTCGAGCGACTCCAGATGCAACGGCGGGATCGCGGCGGGTGAAAAACTCCCGGCGCTTGCGTCTTCGGTGGAGTGATCCAGTGATTCCTCGTCCAGCGACGGCCAGTACAGACGCTGGAAGTGGGCGGTGACACCCTTTTTCGCCAGATCCTCCAGCGGCACCGTCACCTTGCCCTGGAGCGCGTCACCTCCAAAGCCCAGCATCAGCTGGGTCGCATCGCGCTGGAAGGTCACCCGGGTTTCACGGAACGGCCGACCCAACAGGTTCAGTTCCCCGATGAATAGATCCGCCGACACCAGATCGAGTCCATCGGCGCCGCCATCCGCCTGCGGCACCACGGCCGCCCAGGCCGCCGCATCGAGCACCGGGATCTGGCCCGCGACGTGCATGCCGTGTGCCGGCGCCGCGGCATCGGCGGCATCACCGAACAGGGCCAAGCCAGTGAATCCCTCGTCCAGGGTGCCACGCAGGCGCAGCAGCGCGCCCAGGCGCAGGTCCACATCACTGCCCGAATCCTGCGGATCAAGGTGCAGGTCGAGGCGCAGGTCGAACGGCATGCGTTCGGTCACGCCCTTGCGCAGCGGCGCCGGCAGACCGATCGCAACGCCCACAAGATCCGAACGCACCCGCAACTGCGGGATCCGTGCGGAAGCTTCCGCCGTGTCTGGAATCGTCAGTTGCAGGTTCCAGTCCGAATCACCACTCAACCACGGCTCCAGCCAGCGGCTGGCCGCATTGAGTCCCAGCAGGGTGGCGGCGGAAAAGTGTCCGCGCAGGCTGGCCTCCACGAGGTGCTCGTCACTCGATGTGTAGCCACCGGCGGCGATGCTCAGGTTGCCCAGTTCCTCACCTACGCCCACGGTGAGTTCATCGGCGGAAAAACCGTGGTCGGAAAAGCGCACGCGCCCGCTGGCCGCGGAAAAATCCAGGCCCCAGGCCGATTGCTTCATATCCATGCGATCGATGTCCACCTGGCCTTCCACCGAGGGCTCACCGAGATGGTCTTCCAGCGGAACGCGCAGATCGAGGCTGACATTGCCTCGACCGCCCAGGGCCAGGTCTTCCAGCGTGCTTCCCCAGGTGTCGTGCAGGGGGCTGCGCCGCATCACGTCCAGCAGCGCCGCGCCGCTGCCAGCGCCACGGATGTCCAGTTGCAGGACGGAGTCGCCAAAGTCCGCGATGCCACCTCGCGCGCTGGCCACGTTGGCTGCGCCCACCGTGCCGGACAGATCCAGCTCCATTGCGATATTGATGAAACGTGCGGTGCCCGAAACCCCGTGCCCGGGCAGCCAGTCGTCGTGGTAGGCCACGCTGGTGTCGGCGATTTCCGCCAGCGCCTCGAAGCGTCCTTCGCCATGCTCGAACGGCCAATCGGAAACCTTGCCGCGCACCAGCGCCATGCCATGCTTCACCCGTCCGTCGAGCAGTGCGGTATCAAGCCAGTGCACGGCCGGTTCGGGCATCACGTTCACCGGCCAGAAACGCTTGGCACTCACGATCGGAGCATCGCCCACGTCCGCGCGCAGATCGAGCAAGACGCCCCCTTCATGCAGCAGCTGCGCACCACCGGCCAACACGATGTCGTAATCGTCCTCCAGCAGGTGCAGCAGCGGGGCATCCAGGCGCCAGCCATCACCCGGGTCGTGGAAAAGAAGTTCACCACTGACCTGCGGCGTGAACGGCTCACGCAGCACGCCGGGCGCTTGCGCCAGCCAGCGCCCGTCCTGCACCACCAGGCGCATGGCCCGCGCGTCGCCATCAAGCTGACCACCGATCCCATCGATTGCCGGCACGCCGCCCACCGCACTCCAGCCCAGGTCATCGACCCGTGCGTCGAAGCGATAGCGAGCCGCATCGAACCAGGCCACGCGCGCCTCGCGCACCAAGCCGTGCATGGAGGCCTCGTGCAGCCAGTGGCGCAAGCCTTCCGGAGCGGCGGCGGCAAGCGGCACCAAGGCTGCAAGGGGTTCCAGTTGCAGCTCGTCCACCGCCACGCGGACGAGGCCGGAACCATCACGTGTCGCATGGCCTTGGCGCACCACCTGGATTTCCACGCCACCGGCATCAGGGGTCACGCGCCAGTCCGGCAGCATCAGCCGCCATTCCTCCGCACCCTCACGCAGCGCCGCGAACGCCAGTTGCCATGAGGCGAAGCGCGCACTGCGCTCCTCGATCCGACCGCTTCCGTCCAGTCGTTCGATGGCCGCCTGCAACACCAGCGGAGCCAGTGCCGTCTCGACCTGCAATCCGGTCGGCGTGCCGTCCTTGATATCCACCCAGACCTGCAGGTCACCGCGTGCCTCGGCCAGCGCAATGCCGTGCAGGGTCATGCCCTGCGACCAGTGTGCCCAATCCTGGGCACTGCCTTCCAGGTGGAAACTGCCATCCTGCGAGGTCGCGTTGAGTTCACCCGTCAGGCGCAGGCGCGCGTCGGGCGTATCTCCATGTACGAAGGCGCCAAAACGCAGGCGCCGGCCCTGACGCTGCATGCGTGCATCGATACGCGGCAACACGCCCTGCCGCCCGGTCAGCGCGTCGGAAACGCGCAGCCGCGCGGCGCTGACCTCGATGCCGCCGAAACGCTCGAGCTGCTCGAGTTGCGAGCGATCCGCGACACGCTGTGCGGCCTGCCCGAAACCGTCCAGGCGCCAGCGCCCGTCCGCGCCGCGCCGCAGTTCAAGCTCGGGGCCGTCGATCTTCAGCTCGATGAGCGGAATACCGGGCCACAGGCCGGAATAGACATTGACCTGGAGCTGCGCGCGCTCGATATCCAGCACGTCCGGGGCCTGCCCGATGCGCAGGCCAACCAGCGAAAACAAGGGTCCGGCGCGGTTCCAGCGCGCCTCGACCCCGGACACGCTCACCGGCGCCTCGACCTGCTCGGACAACCAATGTGCCACCGCCTCGGGATGATGCTCGAGAACGGGAAGGAAGCGGCTTGCCAACGCCACCGCCAGCGCCGCCAGGATCACCACGGCCAGCAGGCTCCAACCGATCAGGCGCCGCAGGCGGCGCAGCAGACGACGCGCGCTCATGCCGAAATCCGGATGGCAAGCGCGACGTGCCTACAGCAACACAACGTCGTATTGCTCCTGCGCATACTGCTCATCGGCCTGGAAACGGATGGTCTTGCCGATGAATTCCTCCAGCTCGGCCACCGCCCCCGACTCTTCCTCCAGGATCCGTGTCACCACGCGCGGCGAAGCCAGCACCAGCAGCTTTTCCGCTTCGAACTGGCGCACCGCACGGGTGATTTCGCGGAAGATCTCGTAGCACACGGTTTCGGCGGTCTTGATGCTGCCGCGCCCGGAACAGGTGGGGCACGGTTCGCACAGCTGACGCACCAGGCTATCGGTGGTGCGCTTGCGGGTCATCTCCACCAGGCCCAGCGGCGAGAAATCGTACACCGTCGACTTGGTGTGGTCGTGCGCCAGTGACTTTTCCAGCTGGCGCAGCACCTGTCGACGATGCTCGTCATCCTGCATGTCGATGAAGTCGATGATGATGATGCCGCCCAGGTTGCGCAGCCGCAGTTGGCGCGCGGCGGCCTGTGCCGCTTCCAGGTTGGTGCGGAACACCGTGTCCTCGAGGTTGCGATGGCCCAGGAAGGCGCCGGTGTTCACATCCACGGTGGTCATGGCCTCGGTCTGGTCGATGACGAGGTAGCCACCGGACTTCAGCGGCACCTGCTTCTGCATCGCCCTAAGGACTTCGTCTTCCACTCCGTAGAGATCGAAGATCGGGCGCTCACCCGGGTAATGCTCCACGCGTTCGACCAACTCGGGGATGAACTTGGCCACGAAACGCTGAATGCGCTCGAACGACTCGCGCGAATCCACCCGCACCTTCTCCACGTTCTCGCGCATGTAGTCGCGCACGCAACGCAAGGTGAGCGAGAGATCCTCATAGATGCAGGCCCCGACGCGCGCCTCGCTCATGCCGATGCGCACCGCGTTCCAGACCTTGGCCAGATAGCCGATGTCCTTGCCCAGAGCTTCATCATCCTGGCCTTCGGCATTGGTGCGCACGATGTAGCCGAGCGGGTTCTCCCCGGCCAACTCGCCCACGATGGTCTTGAGCCGGGTGCGCTCGGCCTCGTCCTCGATGCGTGCCGACACGCCGAGCACGCGGCTGTGCGGCAGAAGCACCAGATAGCGCGAGGGGATGCTGAGCTGGGTGGTCAGGCGCGCACCCTTGCTGCCGATGGGGTCCTTGACGACCTGGACGACCAGCTCCTGGCCTTCTCGCAACAGCTCGCCAATCGAGGGAACGCTCGCCGCCACGGCGTCCTCGCCCTCCATTTCGTCGGGAACCGCCGGGCGCAGGATGTCGGAGGCGTGCAGGAAGGCGGCACGCTCCAGTCCGATATCGACAAAAGCCGCCTGCATGCCGGGCATGACGCGCTGCACCCGTCCCTTGTAGATGTTGCCCACGTAGCCGCGCCGGCTGGCGCGCTCGATCAGCACCTCCTGCAGCATGCCGTTTTCGACCACGGCCACGCGGGTTTCGCGCGGGGTGACGTTGATCAGGATTTCTTCGGACATGTGCGATTCCTGCTTGGTGCCTCAAGCCGAGGGCTGTGGGGGAAACAGGCCGCAGTGTGAAAGCAACACGGCGGTCTCATGCAACGGCAAGCCCATCACGCCCGAGTAGCTGCCGGACAAATGCGTCACGAAAGCCGCTGCGCGCCCCTGGATGGCATAGGCACCCGCCTTGCCAAAGGCCTCGCCGCACGCCAGGTAATCGGCGATCTGGCGGGCATCAAGCGGCGCAAACCTCACCGCGGTCACGCTCACGACATGTTCCTCGCGCTGACGCCCCACCAGCCACAGTGCCGAAACCACCTGATGGCTGCGACCGGCCAGGCGCGCCAGCATCGTGGCCGCGTCCTCGGCATCCGCCGGCTTGCCCAAGGCCACGCCGTCAACCACCACCTCGGTGTCGGCGCCCAGCACCACCGCATCCGGTTCATCCCCGCATTGTGCAAGCCCCGCGCGTGCCTTGTCGCCGGCCACGCGAAGCACGTAATCGTGCGCGGTTTCGTTGTCTCCGGGTACCTCGGGAACATCCGGATCCAGGCACCGGAAATGCACCCCGAGCTGTTCGAGCAATTGGCGACGGCGCGGGGATCGGGAGGCGAGATAAAGCATCCCGGCAGCTTAACCCGGATGCCCGGCAAGGTTGTGAAAAATGCCGTAGCCCCGTGCTCCGTTGCTCGCGCGACATCACGGAATCCGGCATTCCCACACCCCCGGCCGAGGCCGAGGCCGCACGTCATCATCGGCATATCCGCAAGCCAACCATCGGCAAAGGCTTGACCCAGGTCACGACGACGGGGCGACAGCAGGTGCAGGATGGGCTTGGACCCACCGCATCGCCGGCCCGTGGCACCGTGTTCCAGCCTGCCCATGAACGATTGTCGATCTTCCGCGTTCCACCGCCTGTCCGAGGCCTGTGCCTTCGCGAAAGCTGCCAGCCGCCCGATTGCTGCGGCCAGCGTTGGAAAACGCATCCACTGCACCCATATCAGTCGCTTGCCACACGAGGCTGGCGCCGCGCTGCCAGTCGGTACGGGACCTCTTCCGAGTTGCTGACATGAACGCTTCCGCCTCACTTGCGCCCACGGACGGCGCCGATCCTTCCGCCTGTTGCACCGAGGATGAGGTCATCGCGCTGGTGCAACGCTTCTATCAGCGCGTGCGCCAGGACGAAGAACTGGGACCGATCTTCGGGCACCACATCCGCGACTGGGACGCGCACCTGGCCACGATGGTGGACTTCTGGTCGGGAACCTTGCGCGGCACCGGTCGCTTTCGCGGCGCGCCAATGGGCAAGCACATGGCCCTGCCCGGCCTGAAGCCGGCGCTGTTCCGGCGCTGGCTCGCACTGTTCAGCCAGACCACCGCCGAGTTGGGCAACCCGGTGATGAAGCGCGAGGCCGACGCGCGTGCGGCGGCCATCGCGATGCGCTTCTGGGAACGCTACAAGATCGAAGGCCACGACGTGCTGGCGGCACGCCGCTGATCCGCGGCCAGACCCGGTGAGGGCCCAGCCACGGATGCCTTGATCACCAGATCACCACCTTCACATCCTCCGGGCGCACCATCGCGTCGCCCGCCTTGCAGCCGAAGGCCTGGGCGAAGCTGTCCATGTTGGACGGCGCACCGATGGCACGGAACGGCGCGGGGGCGTGCGAGTCGGTGGTCAGGCGCACCTTCAGCTCGCCATCGGTGAAACTGCGACGCCACACCGTGGCCCAGTTGAGGAAGAAGCGCTGCTCCTGGCTGAAACCGTCGATCATCGGATCGGTGAAACCCTCGCCCTGGGCTGCCTTCATCGCATCGTAGGACACCGACAGGCCACCCAGGTCGGCGATGTTCTCGCCCAGGGTCAGGGTGCCGTTGACGTGGATACCGTCGATCGACTCATAGCCGTCGAACTGCGCCACCAGCTTCTTCGTGCGCGCCTCGAAACCGGCGCGGTCGGCGTCGGTCCACCAGTTG
>CAZTXX010000046.1:0-14074 GCA_964617405.1 uncultured Aquimonas sp.
CGATCGACCACAAGGTTCTCCTCACTTCGCGGTTTCGCCGGGAGGACCGCGCGCGTCACGAGCGACGCCTGATCGACTTCGACGCCCAGCGCAAGGCAGGCAGGCTGCCGAAGGACAATCCTGGTCTCATCTGTGTCAGCACGCAGGTCATCGAAGCGGGCGTGGACATCTCGGCGCATCGTCTCTTCACCGAGCTCGCGCCGTGGCCTTCGATGCTGCAGCGCCTGGGTCGATTGAACCGCAAGGGAGACGACCAGGGCGCTCAGGCCTGGATCTGGGAGACGCCGAAGGAAGGCGGAAACAAGAAGGTCGAGCGCATCGGCCCCTACGAAACCACCGACATCGAGCGCGCCAAAAGGCTTGTCGATGCTTTCGCCCCACTCTCTCAAAGTAAGGCGTTCTCGGAAGCCATCGCTGAGCTGAGCGCGAGCAATCAGACAGAAGTGGCGGAGGTCTTGCAGCCAAAGCCGAGTCCGCTGCCACGCGCGCTCGACGTCCACGGGCTCTTCTCCACCGAGCGTGACGTCCACGGCGGCTTCACCGATGTCAGCGCCTTCGTGCGCGGTGCCGATCCCGACCTCGACGTGACGGTGTTCTGGCGCGACTGGTCAGGCGAGAGCCCTCCTCGCGGCGACGATCTCGACGGCCCGCTGCTGGAGCCCGCGACGGAGGGCTGCCCAGTCTCCTTCGTTCGCGTGCAGAAGATGATGGAGAGCACCAAGGCCAAGGCATGGCTCTGGAATGACGAGGCGGATGGCTGGGAGCGTGTGAACCACTGGGAAATCCGCCCCGGCATGCTCGTGATGCTGAAGCGCGACGTCGGCGGCTACGACGAGACCGCAGGGTGGACGGGCGACAAGTCGAACGTGCTCGCCGAAGTGCCGCGCGCCGGGCGTGGCGCGACCCTGCGTGACGATATGTGGACCGAGGTCGGCTACTGGTCGAAACTTGAAGATCACCTCAGGGACGCAAGAGGTGAGGCACAGGAGATGTGCGATTCACTTGGTCTCAAGGATGGCGACGACCCGTGCGAAGTCTGCAAGAAGCTGATGCTGCCGCACCCCCAAGGGTATTGTCTGCTTCGATCCGCGATTGTTGAAGGGTCTGGTTTTCACGATATCGGCAAGGCCCATCCTCAGTGGCAGGCCGCGCTGCCCGATCGCTCCGGCATCCCCGATGCGCTGCTCGCCAAGAGCCCGCGTGTCGTCGCCGCCGAGGTGGGGGGTGACGCATCCGCCATCCGCGCAGCGTTTGCGAAGCTTCGACCGCAGGCTCATTCACTGCCGGATGAAGCCCGCCGGCGCGGTGGTGAAGACCTTGTCCGTCTTCGGTGGGCCATCGACGACAGGCTCAGCGACACCGAACTGGAATCGCTACGCGCTGTCGCCGGTGTTCGCTGGGCAGGCCACCTCCAGTTCCGCCCCGGGCTTCGCCACGAGGTCGCCTCCGCCCTGGCGATGTGGCGCAAGTACAGCGACAGCGCGACAAATCCGTATCCGGCGCTCGCGGTCTACCTGGCGGCCACGCACCACGGAAAGGCGCGCACCGTGATGCGCTCGACGACGGGCGAAGGCGATGACGTCTTCGGCGTGCGAAGCGAGCCGAGCCACCTCGTCATCGGCACCGAGCATTGGCCGCTCGACTTCTCGATCGCGAAGGACGGCGCCGAAGGCCGCTGGGAGGGTGATGAGTTCGTGATGACCGGACCCGGTTGGACTGGCCTCGTCGCTGACCTGCTCGGCCCATGGCGACCCGAGGAGACGTGTGATGCCGGCGCGGTGCCGCACGACGAGCCGAGGCATCTCGGTCCCTTTGCGCTGGCCTACCTCGAAGCACTCGTGCGTATCGCCGATTGGCGGGCGAGCGCGCAGCCGAGCAAGTGCGTCACTCCCAGCCGGCGAACGAACACCGACGTGCAGCCATGAACGCCAAGAGCCGCAGCATCGTCGTGAGGGGCACGACCGTGGCCGTCACGACACGCAACGAGCACGACTACATCTCGCTCTCGGATATGGTGCGCAGCTTCGAGGGGCAAGGCGCGCTCATCGAGCAGTGGCTCAAGACGAAGGATTCGGTGCTCTTTCTCGGAGTCTGGGAGCAGCTCAACAACCCCGAATTCAATTCCATCGAATTCGAGGGAATTAGAAACGAGGCCGGGCGCAACAGCTTTTTCCTCTCGGTCAAGAGGTGGGTGGAAAAGACGGGTGCGATCGGCGTCTACGCCTCGGCGGGTCGTTACGGCGGCACCTATGCCCATCGGGACATCGCCTTCGAGTTCGGCTCGTGGCTCAGTCCAGAGTTCAAGCTGTACCTGATCAAGGAGTTCCAGCGCCTCAAGGATGACGAGGCGGCACGCACGTCGCGCGAGTGGAGCTTCCAGCGGACGCTGGCCAAGGTGAACTACCGCATTCACACCGACGCGATCGAGGCGCATCTCCTCCCTCCCACACTCACCAAGGCGCAGATTTCCTTCGTCTACGCTTCCGAGGCGGACCTCCTGAACGTGGCGCTCTTTGGCAAGACAGCCGGCAACTGGCGTGCCGAGAATCCCGCGGCGCCCGGCAACATGCGTGACCACGCGACACTGGAGCAACTCGTGGTCCTCTCGAACATCGAGAGCCTCAACTCCGTCTTGATCCACCAGGGACTGCCCGCAGCCGACCGACTCTCGCAGCTCAACGCCATCGCCATCGTGCAGATGCGCTCACTGCTTGCTTCCGCGACGGTCAAGCGGCTGGCTGAAGGCAAGCAACCCTTGCACACACCTTCAGCGGGCGCTTCTGCAAAGAAGCGGGGCCCGAAATGATCGAAGTTCGTTTGCCAGTCATCGCCGTGCCCGGTCTGTCGCCCGACAGCCTCGGCAACTACCTCGCGTCGCTCGGCCTTTTGCGGGTGCTGTCTCGAAAGTGGCCGAGCACGCGGATCGCGTGGCGCGACGAGGTGCTGCAGGTGGTCGGTGGCCCGGCGACGCTTGATGAACTGCTCGAGGAGCTGGTGCGGATAGCAAATACGCAAGTCGAGTCGGAGGTCAGCAAGCGCGAATGGACCCAGTATGACAAGGCGTGGTCTGACGCGCAGAAGAAAGGCACGAAGGCCAAATCGGGCGCGCCGCTCGCCCTCTGGCAAGCACAGGCCCAGGAGGCCGAGCTTGCGTTCTTTGCTGCCCACGCAGTGTCCCACGCTCGCGTGAGCTTCAACCCGATCCTTGGCAGTGGCGGCAACGCGGGTCGCCGCGACTTCGCGGCGGGCTGGCGGAAAGCCGTCGACGCTCTCGCGGTCGCGCCCAAGCCGGCGAAGGGGCGTGCGAAAAGGAAAGCGGAAGCCAACGCCAACAGCACAGCATCTTCGGATGAAAGAAAGAATGCTCTGCAGGCCCTGCTCCTCGGGCACCCCATCACGTGGATGGTCGAGAAGCTGGCCGCGGGCTCCTGGTTCAGCGAAGCAACGAAACTCTACAACAGCGGTCAGTCACCGGCGCGTGAGGGTCAGATTTCCCCGTGGGAGATGGTTCTTGCCTGCGAAGGGCTGACTTTCCTCGCGGGCGGGGCCTCTCGGCGTCTCGGGGCGCGATCAGCGCGCGCAGCAGGTGCGTTCCCCTTCGTTACACAGTCGGCTTCGCCCGAGACCGCAGGTGAAGCAGGTCGAATTCTTGGGGAGATCTGGACGCCGCTGTGGATGCGCCCCATGTCGGCGACTGAAACGACCACGCTGTTCTCTCGCGGGCGTGCCGAGTTGCGCGGGCGTGGAGCCATCACCCCGGCTGCCTTCGCCACGGCCATTTGGAAACGCGGCGTGGACGCAGGGATCAGTGCGTTCCGTCGTTTTACCCTCGGACGGACGACCAGTGCCAACACGTTCGAGCCCCGCTTGGAGGCTCGCTTCTCGCCCGAGCCCTGCTCTGGCGCGACAGCGGCGGTCGCGCCTACGCTGGGACGTGTCACTGCGCTGCTCGAGCAGCGCGGGTTCCCTCGTGAGCGGAAGGTGGGTCAGCGGTGGCGCTTCGAGGGACTTCGAGGGCCGATCGAGGCGACGCTCCTCGACGTCGCAGCACGGCCGAATCGCGCGGAAGCCGGCATCGCGTTGCTTGATGCGATCATCAGCGCGCTCGATCGCATCGACCGCAATCGCAGCTTCCGCGAAGGCAAGCTCCGCTGGGAGCCGCTGCCGCTCGAGTGGCTGTCTTCATTGTTCGCTGATGAACAGCCCGGCGTCGAGGCGCGGCTCGCCTTGTCACTGGTGTCGGCTTTCCCCGTCGCGCAGCCCTTCGCCACGTATCGCTTCGGCGTCGAGTGGAAATACGGAGCAACCTACGCGAGCTACGCGCACACCGACCGTCCTCCGGCCCGTTGGGTCTGGGGGCCTGGCGACGTGGCTCGCGCCCTCGGTGATGTCTTGTCGAGAAAACTCCTCGACCAGAGGGCGTGCGCGAACACGCTGCATCAACATGGTCGGGCTCCCTTGCCGGCGACGACGTCGCACGTACAGCATTGGCTCGCCGGTGATCTCGACGAGTCACTGTTCTCGGCTTGGCTCTCGAGGCTCGCGCTGTTCGACTGGAGAAGGGTTCCACAAGCGGTTCGCGCGCTCGCGCCAAGGCAGGACAGCGCGCCTCGGGCCGATGGTGAGCTGGCGTTGCTCGGTCTCCTCCAGCCGCTCGTCGACCAGCGCCCCCTAGTCATCCGCGACCTCGGAGGCGACGACCTGCTCGCCGGGGAGGCGGGCGCACGCACGACGGAAGCCGCGCGCTCTCTCGTCACCTTGACCCGCGCGGGCAACTTCGACGCCGTGCTCCGGCTCGCGAGCAACCGCTACTCGATGGCTCATGCGCGACTCGCCACGTTCGACGTGACGTTCACTGCAGGCTCGCCTGATCGCCTCGCCGCGGCCCTGCTGTTCACCATCTCGGACCGCGATCGAGCGGTCCTGTTCCAACGCTGGCTTCGCCCTCGACGCCGGCCACAAAAAGGAGAAGCTCATGTCTGACGCAGAGAAGAAGAGTCCCGCGAAGAAGCTCACGCCCGCCGACGTGTTGAAGGGGAAGGCGCCGCTCGTCCTGACCGCGACGCTCGAGCCGATCGCCGGCGACCGGTTCCAGCCCGCCGGCTTCCCCGAGATCGGCCACGTCATCTACAAGGCGCCGCGCAAGGGCGGCAGTACCGAGAACGTCTGCATCGTCGACAGTGCGGCGAGCATGGCCAACCACCTCGAGACGGTCTGCCAGCGCGGCGCGCACGATCTCGACCTTGTCGATGAGCTCGGCGGCATGCCCTACATCCGCTGCGTCACGGGCGATCTCGTCGATGGCAAGCTCCCGAGCGACCAGCGCGAGACCATCGTCACGAGCCTCACCGAAGGCCACCGCATCGCCTCGTCCTATTTCCTGGATGGCGCAGCATTGAACAGCGTCGGCGCGAAGGGTGACAGCAAGTTCGAGGCCGACCTCGTCGCCAGGTTCGGCATCGTCTTGCCCGGAAGCTCCAAGGCGCACCCGCCGCCGGAGAAGTGGTGGGACGTGTTCAAGGGCATCTTCGAGATCGATCCGAACTCGCTCGTTCACGGCGTGCTCTTCCCCCAGTGGCAGATCAAAATCCCCCGCGCCCTGACGGCACACATCGAGGCCTTCGGCGCTGGGCGCGTCGATCGATCGGGCGTGAAGTTCGACCGGCTCGGCAAGACGACTTCTGGTCAGCCCATCTTCGCGGTCGATGACGCGACCGCTGAGTCGATCCGCGCCACGTTCGTCATCGACGTCAGCCTCATCCGGTCCTTTGGACGCAGGAAGGGCGAGACGACGCTCGGCCTCTCCGAGAAGCAGCAGGAGTTCCTCGTCGCGCTCGCTCTGTGGAAAGTCCAGCAGCTCCTCGCGTCGCCCTTCCGCTTCCGGTCCGGCTGCCACCTCCGGCGCACGGCCCTCAAGAGCGATGAGCAGGACGTGGAGATCGAGGTCGACATCACAAACGCGATCAAGACTGCGGGACTCGACAAGCTTCCCGTCACCGACGTGTTCTGGCCGCGCGAGGAACTGTATCGAGAAGGTAAGGGAGAGGCGCAGGGCGGCAGCGACGAAGACGAGGCGTCGGAAGAGACCGAGGAATGAAGGTCATCCTCCGACAGGAGTTCCCGCTCGGGCGCTTCCACGCCACACCGTGGCGCGTGAACCCATTCGACGATCCGTACGGGGAGTGGCCTCCGAGCCCCTGGCGCTTGGTGCGCGCGGTGACCGCACGCTGGTACCAGTGGGCGCGCGAAGTTTCGCCCGAGCCCGACGTCGCGCAGCTCGAAAAGCTCCAGACCGCGCTGTGCAAGAGCACCTACGCGTTCCACCTGCCGCCCAACGCGAGGAAGGGAAGCCCGCTGCGGCAGTACCACCCGACCGAGTTCGGCTGGCGACCGGCTGAGAAGAAGAAGGCGGGAACGCGCAGCTATGGCACCAGCCTCGTGCAGGACAACTACTGGTGCGTACCGCCTGATGCTCCCGTGTGGTGGTTCATCGAAGGCGACGGCTGGACCGATGACCTTCGCGTACTGCTCGGCCAGTGCCTGGAGCGCATGACCTGGTTCGGTCGTGCCGAGACGCTCACGCGCATTCGCGTGGCGGGCCCGGCCGACGAGATCCCTCAGGTCAACTGCACACCTGCCGGCAAGCGCACGGCAGGCGCAGCGCCCGTGCTGGCGCCGCTCAGGGATGCCACGCGTGAGGATATCGAGCGCACGACCGACAATCCCGAGGCCGTCAAGCAATCCCCTCCGCCCGGCGCGCAGTGGCTCTACGCGGTGCGGCCGCAGCGGCCTGCGGCCCGCGAACCCCGTCGCGTGCCGGAACATCGTCCTGACTGTCACCTGATGCAGTTCGCCATCGGCTGGAACGTCGCGCCGGAACGTCGCGCGATCGTCCGACTGACTTCGCGCTTCCGGGGCACGGTTCTGCGCGAACTCCTCAAGATCAAGTCTGGCCAACCCGCAGCGGCATGGCCACGTGTCGGACGCGAAATACGCGATGCAGTTGCCGACATGTACGGCAAAGACGCAGAGGGGCAACCGCTCACGGGTCCGCGCCGGCATGCCGAGTTCTTCGCCTGGTGCGAAGACGACCGGCCGACCCGGCTGCTGGTCTGGCGAGGCGCGCGCGCGTTCGATGCCGACGAGCAGGAGGCGATCTTGCTTGCAGCCGCACGCGACGTGTCGTGGGCCGCGGCAGGCTCGGATTCAGATGCGTGGAAGGTGCGACTTGTCCCACTCGATCAAGCGGTGCCACCACCGCCTGGATTCGACGGCACCCTGTCGACTGACTGGGAATCGGTGACTCCGTACGTCCCTCCTCGCCATCACCTTCGCGGCGGCAAGGAGCGCGAGCGTGAGTCGATGGTCGAACAGATGCGCCGTGAGCTTCGGATGCGAGGGTTTGTGCAAGCAGTCGAGGTCGAACTCGTTGGTTCGCCGCAATGGGTAGCCGTGCATGTGCCCAGAAGGCAGGCCAGCAAGCGCGAATTCATCGGCGATCGCCGGGGTCAGATGGCCCGCTTGCGCTTCACCACGCCGGTGGCCGGCCCCATCCGGCTCGGGCATTCCAGCAGCTTTGGTCTGGGATTGTTTCAGCCTGCCTCCGATTCCTGTCATTCCTTTGATCAGACTCCCGCCGCTGACGAGTCCCAAGGGAAGTGAGGGTGCGATGACCAGCCCGTCCGAGGACGCATTTCCGTCGGCGGAAGCCGGTCACAGCGCACAAGCCTCGCTCCCCCCTCGACGCCCCACCCCTTCCTCCCGGCGTGCCGCTGCTGCCCGCGCGCATGCTCAACGAGTACGTCTACTGCCCGCGGCTGGCCTACCTGGAGTGGGTGCAGGGCGAATGGGCCGACTCGGCGGACACGGTGGAAGGCCGGCAGGTGCACAGGCGGGTGGACCGACGCTCGGGTCAACCGCCGTCCACCACCGGCGCCGCGGATGAGGTTGCCGAAGAGCGCATCCACGTGTGCTCGCTCGAACTGTCCTCCGACGCGCTGGGCCTGATCGCGCGGCTCGACCTGGCCGAGTTCGAGGGGCGGCGCGCCGTGCCGGTCGACTACAAGCGCGGCAGGCGGCCGCACGTGGCGCGTGGCGCCTACGAGCCCGAGCGGGTGCAGCTTTGCGCCCAGGGCCTGCTGCTGCAGGAGCACGGCTACGAGGCCACCGAAGGCGTGTTGTACTTCTCGGCTTCGCGCGAGCGCGTGCCGGTCGTGTTCGACGATGAACTGCTGGCCGCCACCCGCGCCGCTGCCGCTGGCCTGCGCCTGATCGCCAGCGGCCACCAGATCCCGCCGCCGCTGGAAAACAGTCCCAAGTGCGCCCGCTGCTCGCTGGCGCCGATCTGCCTGCCCGACGAGCTGCACTGCCTGCGCCACGCCGAAACGCCGCCGCGTCCGCTGGCCGTGCAGGGCACACCGGCGCTGCCGCTGTATGTGCAGGCGCGCGGCGCCAAGGTCGCCAGGAAGGGCGAAGTGCTGGAAGTCTCGGTCGACGACGTCGCCGCCGCCAGCGCGCGGCTGATCGACGTCTCGCAGGTGGTGCTGCAAGGTGGCGTCTACCTCACGGCACCGGCGCTGCACGAGCTGATGGCGCGCCAGATCCCGGTCAGCTGGCTGTCACACGGCGGCTGGTTCCTGGGCCACACCGTCGGCCTGGGGCACAAGAACGTCGAACTGCGCACGGCCCAGTATCGCGCCAGCTTCGATGATCGCCATTGCCTGCGCCTGGCGCGCGACATCGTCGCGGCCAAGATCCGCAACCAGCGCACCTTGCTGCGGCGCAACTGGAAGCCATCGGATGGCCAGCCCGAGACCATGCCCGACGAGCTGCTGCAGCAGTTCCGCCAGGATATCGACGCCGCCGAACGGGCGCGCGGCATCGACCAGTTGCTGGGCATCAAGGGCAATGCCGCCGCGCGCTACTTCGCGCATTTCGCGCAGATGATCTCGCCCGAACGGCGCATCGCCCAGGCTGCGGATGGTGACACCTGGGGTTTCGACTTCAGCCGTCGCAGCCGCCGCCCGCCCACCGATGCCGTCAACGCGCTGCTGTCCTATGCCTACTCCATGCTGGCGCGTACCCTGGCCGTGACGCTGACGGCGGTCGGCTTTGACGCCATGCGCGGCTTCTATCACCAGCCGCGCTACGGCCGCCCGTCGCTGGCGCTGGACATGATGGAGCCATTCCGTCCGCTGCTGGCCGATTCCTGCGTGCTGATGGCCATCAACAATGGCGAGATCGGGCCGCAAGACTTCGTCCATGCCGCGGGCGCCGTCAACCTCAACGAGTGCGGCCGTCGCGCCTTCATCACCGGCTTCGAGCGCAGGTTGGGCCAGGAGGTGACACACCCGTTGTTCGGCTACGCCGCGCAGTACCGGCAGATCGTCGAGCTGCAGTGCCGCCTGCTTGGCCGCCATCTGCTCGGCGAGATCGACCGCTGGCCGCCGTTCGTCACGCGCTGAGTGCTTCGGGTCACCCGCCATGGTCGACGAACGCCTGTACATCGTCACCTACGACATCGCCGACGCGCGGCGCTGGCGCGCCGTCTTCAAACTCATGCAGGGTCACGGTGAGTGGCTGCAACTGTCGGTGTTCCAGTGCCGCCTGGGCCGCGCACGTATCGTGGCACTGCAAGCGCGCCTGGATGAAATCATCCATCACGGCGACGATCATGTCATGATCGTCGACGTTGGCCCGGCCGAGGGCATCGCCCCGCGGATCCAGAGCCTGGGCAAGCGTCGTTTCGCGGCCATTGAACGGGTTGCCATCGTTGTCTGAACCATGGCTTTCCTGCCAATGACGTTGCGAGCGCTCGGGTGCCGATGGCTTGCGCAGACAGCGCTCGCTGGGACGCAGTTCCTTAAAATTCAATCGGTTGCATCCGTTGATGGTCGGTCGCAGCGGACTGCCGGGCGCCGCGCCGCAGCTGACCTGACAGCCCTCGCACGCATCGTCTATGATGCGCCTCGGTCCTGCGTTGACAAGGGGGCTGTTTTCCGGGGTTTTCTGCCCCGGCCTCATTGAAGCTGTTAGGGTCGGCCGAGGATGTGATACCCGATCGCCGTTTTCCGGGGTTTTCTGCCCCGGCCTCATTGAAGCGACGCGTACAAGACGGGCACGCCCGCGACGAAGTATGGTTTTCCGGGGTTTTCTGCCCCGGCCTCATTGAAGCCCTGAGTTGAGGTTTCGGCGGTGGCGCCCACCGTGGGTTTTCCGGGGTTTTCTGCCCCGGCCTCATTGAAGCTACTGCGTGCGTTACGTCGGCGACATCGCCAGCGACGTTTTCCGGGGTTTTCTGCCCCGGCCTCATTGAAGCTCCAGCGGCACCGCCAGTTGCTGCTGGCTGGCGAACGTTTTCCGGGGTTTTCTGCCCCGGCCTCATTGAAGCCGTGACGGCAGGCCATTGTTGATGCGCATGGCGGGCATTTGCCGGTGCTTCGAGCTCTGACATCACTGAGGGATCACCTTGGGTTCGGGGCAACCAATTGCACTAAATGGAAAGGCCGCTACATGCGGCCTTTCGTCTTTTCCGGGGTTCGGTTCTCGTCAGTCGTTCAACCCCAGCGACTCGACGATCACCTTCTCGGCCGCGAAGTTCTGGCGCGCGAATTCCGCGTAGGCCGCGGCATTGCGGTAGTCGGTGCGGATGCCGTAGGTGTCGATGGTGCGCTGCCACTCGGGCTCGACCAGCACGGCCTTGATGGCGGCGTCCAGCTTTTGCACGATGGCGGGCGGCAGTCCCTTGGGCCCAGCCAGGCCCAGGGGCGATGGGACGACCACGTCGAAACCCGCTTCCTTGAAGGTGGGCACGCTGGCAAAGGCAGGTGGGCGCTGCTCGGCGGCGATGGCCAGGGCGCGCACCTTGCCCGAGTCCATGAAGGTGCGGATGCCGTTGGTGCTGACGATGGTTTGCACGTGCCCGCCCAGCAGGGCGTTGGTGGCTTCGGAGTCGCCTTTGTAAGGCACGTGGGTGAAGGATGCGCCGGCGGCTTTGCCCAGCAGCGCCATCGCAACCTGGTTGCCGGTGAACTTGCCGGGGGTGTCGTAGCTGACGCCGCCCTTGCTGGCCTTGGCGGCGTCCACCACGTCCTTGACGGTCTTGAACGGCGAGTCGGCGGCCACGGCCAGGATGAAGTCGTAGGCGGTAAACGACGCGACGTAGCTCAGATCGTTGATGGGGTCGTAGCTGACCTTTTGCACGTAAGGTTGGCGAAACACGCTGACGGGCACCATGGTCAGGCGGTAGCCGTCGGGCCTGGCGCGCTGCATCTCGCCCATGCCCAGGGTGCCGCCGGCGCCGGGCTTGTTTTCGACGATGACCGATTGCTTGAGCTGCCGGCCCAGGCCGGCAGCCAGCGCGCGACCCACCACGTCGGTGGTGCCGCCGGGGGCGTAAGGCACGATGATGGTGATGGGCTGGCTGGGCCAGTCGGTCTGGGCCTGGGCGCCGGTGGCGGCCAGCGCGGCGGCGCAGGCCAGGGCGAGGGTGAAGGGGCGGCGTTGCATGGTCGTCTCCTTGGGGGTGGTGGGGGAAAGAGAGGCTGGGAATGCCGGACGCAGGGGACGCAGAGGATTCGCAAAAGTCGCAAAAAAATTCAAGCCAGTTGCTTTGAAAGCGATAGCGAACAAACCATGTTCCATGCGGGTTCCATCCCATTCAAAAATTGCTTTTTTGACTTTTTTGCGTCCTCTGCGTGATCTTTGCGTCCTCTGCGTCCGGCTGTTCGAGTGTGCGCATCACGAGCCCAGCGCAGCGTACGCGTCGCGCAACTCGCGCTTGAGCACCTTGCCGATGGCGCTGCGCGGCAGATCGGCCACCAGGCGCAGATCGCTCAGGCGCTGGGTCTTGCCGGCGCTTTGGTTGTACCAGTCCTTGAGCGCAGTGGGCGTGATGGCTGCACCGACGTGAGGGACAACGAAGGCCACCGGCGTCTCGCCCCACTGATCGCTGGGCACGCCGACCACGGCCACGTCGTGCACGGCAGGGTGCTGGCGCAGGGCTGCTTCGAGGTCGCTGGGGTAGATGTTGAAGCCGCCGCTGATGATCATGTCCTTGCGGCGGTCGATGAGGGTGAGAAAGCCTTCGGCGTCGAAGCGGCCCACGTCGCCGGTGCGGATGAAGCGCTTGCCGCTGGCGTCGAACCACTCGGCCTCGCGCGTCTTCTCGGGCTGGCCGTGATAGCCGGTCATCATGCCGGGCGAGTGGCCCACCACCTCGCCAGTCTCGCCGGGAGGCACTTCATGGCCGTCCTCGTCGATCAGGCGGATGTCGCTGCCGGCGGCGGGCTTGCCCACGGTATGCAGCTTGTCCGGATGCAGGTGGGCGTCGAGGATGCAGGTGCCGCCGCCTTCGGTCATGCCGTAAAACTCGGTCAGGCCGCCCGGCCAGCGCGCCAGCACGTCGCCCTTGAGTTCGGCGCGAAACGGCGCGCTGGTGCAAAACTTGTAGCGGAAGGCGCTCAGGTCGAAGTCGCCGAACTGCGGCAGCGCCATGATGCGCTGGTATTGCACCGGCACCAGCATGGTGTGCGTGACGCGGTGCTGCTGGGCCAGTTGCAGGTAGTGCAGGGCGTCGAATTTGGGCATCAGCACCACGCAGCCTCCATAGGCCAGCGTGGGCACGAAGACCACCAGCGTGGTGTTGGAGTACAGCGGCGTGGCCAGCAGCGTGCTGCCCTGCGGGCCGTAGTCGTACACGCTGCCGCGCTGGATGTGCGCCCAGCGCATGCCGTGCGACTGCACGATGCCCTTGGGCGTGCCGGTGGTGCCGGACGAATAGATGATGTTGAAGGGCGCCTCGGGTGTGATCGCCACCGGCTGCGGCCGCGCGCCTTCGGGGGCCAGCCAGTCGTCAAACGCGCGGCCCGATGCGCCGCCGTCCAGTGCGATGCGCGGCAGGGTTGGGTCGGGCGGAGGCAGGCGTTCCTGCGTGCTGGCGTCGGTGAACAGCAGGCGCGCGCCCGCGTCGCGCAGCATCGAGGCCAGGCTGTCGGCGGTGGCCGAGGGCGCCAGCGGCGCCACCGCCACGCCGGCGCGCAGCGCGCCCATGAACAGGGCCGCGTAGCGCACCGAAGCGCTGGCGCAGATGGCAATGGCCTGGCCGGGTTGCACGCCACCCTTCTGCAGCGCGCAAGCGATGCGGTTCATCAGCGCGTCGAGCTCGGCGTAGCTCAGCGCATCGCGTTCATCGCGCAGGGCGGGGTGGCCTGGGCGCAGGTGGGCGTGCTCGCCAATCAAATCGGGCAGGGTGCGAAAGTCAGTGGCAGCGGCCATGGCGGGGCAATCGGCAGGGTGCCCCGGCATTGTGCGGCACCCGCCGTGCACCGACGGTCACGTGGGTGGCGTGCGCCGCCGCCAGGTGACGAAGGCCAGATCGAGTCCGCTGCTGGACATCAGCGGCTCGCGTGCCACCGCGTGCCAGTCGGCTCCGATGGCGGGGGCAAAGGCGTCGCCCTCGAAGGTGGCATCGATCTCGGTCACCACCAGCTCGTCGGCCAGCGGCAGCGCCTGCGTGAAGATCTGCGCGCCGCCGATCACCCAGGCCTGTTCGGCGTTGTCACAAAGTTGTAGCGCCTCCGGCAAACTGGACGAGCGCTGCGCGCCGTTTTCTTGCCAATCCTGCTGTCGCGTGACGACGATGTTGCGCCGGCCGGGCAGGGGGCGAAAGCGCGGTGGGATCGAGTCCCAGGTTTTGCGGCCCATGATGACCGGGTGATTGAGCGTCACGCGCTTGAAGTGCGCCAGGTCCTCGGGCAGGTGCCAGGGCATGACGCCGCCCTGGCCGATGACGCCGCCGCGCGCCTGCGCCCAGATCAGGCCGACTTTCATCGCGCGAGCAGCTTTTGCACGGACGCGACGATCTTGTCGGCGCCGATGCGCGATTCGGCCTCCAGTGGAGCCGCATAGCCCACCGGAATGCGCGGCGCGCCCAGGCGGGCCACCTTGGCCCCCGTGTGCTCGGCCACGGTGGCGGCCACCTCGGCGCCAAAGCCGGCCACTTGCACGGCCTCGTGCACGACCAGCAGGCGGCCGGTCTTGGCCACGCTGGCCAGCACCGTTTCCCTGTCCCAGG
>CAZTXX010000047.1:0-13585 GCA_964617405.1 uncultured Aquimonas sp.
ACGTCGTCGACCGTGATGCGCCCGAGCAGGATGTTGCCGGCATCCACCACGGGCGCGGACACCCAGTCGTGGTCGGAGAACTGGTTGGCCACCTCACGCTCGCTGGTGGTGGCAGGGATCGGCGACTGCTCGTCGTCCATCAGTTCGTTGATCGGGGTTGAAGCCTCGTGCGTGAGCAGGGAGGTGAGTGCGACGCGGCCCAGGTACTGGTTGCGCCGACTCACCACGAAGAGATAGTCGGTATGCTCGGGCAACTCGCCGCGCAAACGCAGATATCGCAGCACCACATCCACCGTGGTATCGGCACGTACCGTGACCACGTCGGGGTTCATCAGGCGCCCGGCGGTGCCTTCCGGGAAGGACAGCACCTGTTCCAGCCGATCGCGGTTCTCGCGATCCATGGCGCGCAGCACTTCCTCGATCACCTGATCGGGCAGGTCCTCGGCGATGTCGGCCAGGTCGTCGAGGTCGAGATCCTCGACCGCCGCGACCAGTTCGTCGGGGTCCATCTCGGCGATCAGGGATTCGCGCACGTCCTCGCCGACGTGCACCAGCACCTCACCATCATCCTCCGCATCGACCAGGCCCCATGCCAGCGAGCGCTTCGCCGGTGGCAGGGATTCGAGCAGGTTGGCGATTTCCGCCGGCGAAAGCGTATTGATCAGGCGCCGTACCGGCCCCAGTCGCCCGCTGTCGATCGCATCCGACAGCATCCGGAGCTGCCGTGCGGTCCTGTCGTGGCGGGGGTTGTCTGCCATCGGGTGGCTCCGGGGCGAGGGGCGGCGGTTGCATCGGTCGGGCGGGAGCCTGCCGATGGGCGCGCATTATGGTTGTGTTGGACGCGGTGAGGCCAGCCCGGGCGATGGATGCGACGCCTGGATGCATGCAAGATGGACGGGATCCCGTCCACAACCCGGCTCAGGGGTCAGGCGAATGCCCAGGATTGCGTGGTGGCACCGGGTCCAATCCGCCCTCACAGAGCGGCTGGCAACGCGCCAGGCGTCGGATTGCCAGCCAGCCACCGCGCAGGTGTCCATGCACCTGGATCGCTTCCATCGCGTACATCGAGCAGCTTGGGTGGAAGCGGCAGTGCTGGCCGAGCAGGGGGCTGACGAAGCGCTTGTAGGCGCGCAGCATGAGGATGACGGGAGAAGTCATGAAAACTGTCTGGCGGGAGGCCTTGTACAAGGGCATGTGCTTGCCGCATGCTGGGGACTAGGCTATAACACGCGACCACTTTTGCTCAACGCACGACTCCCCGAGGGCCTCCATTGTGGCAACGAAAGTGAAAGCATCGGATCGACCGGCTGGCAAGGCCGCAGCGCCTGGCAAGGCGCGTACCGGTACGCCCGTGAAGAAGGCTGCGACCAAGGCGGCGCCCACGAAAGTGTCGGCCAAGCCGGTCGTGGCAAAAAAAGCTGCGGCGAAGAAGGTTGTGGCGAAGAAGGCCGTGCCTGTGAAGAAGGCCGTTGCGTCGGCGAGCGTTGCCGCCAGCAAGGCTGCTGCCGCAAAGAAAGCCGTCCCGGGGAAAAAAGTCGTCGCCGCGAAGAAATCCACCGCGGTGAAAAAAACCGCTGTGGCGAAGAAATCCGTCGTGGCGAAAAAAGCAACCGCGGCAGGGCCCGTCGGTGCGATCAAGCGTGTTGCCGAATCACTGGCACGCCTGGTCAAGCCCAAGGCCGCCGCACCAGCGAAGTCCGCGAAGGCGTCAACGGCCAAGGCAACATCGGGCAAGGCGCCGGCAGCGAAAAATTCACCCTCACGCCCCGTGAAAGGTCAGGCCGTCGCCGAGCCATCCGTGGGCACATCGAAGAAAATTCCCTCAAAGGGCGCGAAGCCGGTCGCCAAGACCGCAAGCCGTCCCGCGGAGGGATCGTCTGCAAGGAAGAAGATGAGTCACGCTACACCCTCTGCCGCAACCAGGGTCCGGAAGACCCCGGCGGCGGCCCCCGCCATTGTTGCTGACAGCAGCGTTGCCATCCTCCCTGATCGCCCGGACTTGCCGATCGGCTACCGTCCGCGTCCCGGTGAGGAGTACATGAGCCCGGAACAACTCGAGTATTTCCGCCAGAAGCTGCTCAAGTGGCGCGCCGACCTGGTGGAAGAGTCCCAGCAGACCATCGACAACCTTCGCGAGGAAGTGCGTGATGTGGGCGATGATGCCGAGCGCGCCACCCGGGAAACCGAAAACTCTCTCGAACTGCGTACCCGTGACCGCTATCGCAAGCTGATTTCCAAGATCGACAAGGCGCTCAAGCGCATCGATGATGGCGACTATGGCTATTGCGAGGAAACCGGCGAGGAAATCGGCCTGGAGCGCCTCGAAGCCCGCCCGATCGCCACCATGAGCCTGGATGCACAGGAACGCTGGGAACATCGCCAGAAGCTGATGGGCGACTGATGCCTGTGGGCGGCGGGGCGTTTCGAGCCCCGTCGCCGCAACGCGTGCGACAAGACGGGTTCGCTGTTCCTGGGGAGCTGCGTCGCACACCGTCACGGAAGGTCTTGTCCGGCAGAATCAATCCACTGCGATTGATTCTTCATGCTGGAGCGTGGTTTGTTCCGCGCCGCTGCCGTTCCGTCATGCCGCCGGCTGTGCTGCGCCGCTGCCGATCTCCAGCTCGATTCCCACCTCCGCCAGATCCTCGCATTCGGTGGCCAGGTCGGCGCGCACCAGGGCGTGGCGGCTGAGCCAGTCGTCTGGCAGGTCGAGGCGAAGGCTCGTGTTGTCCGCGCTCAGTTGCAGGGCTGGCAAACTTGCGTTGTGGCTGCGGCACAGCAGGATGGCCAGGCGCAGAAGTACCGCGCAGCGCAGGGTAGCGTGCGCCGCCCGCCCGGGCAGGCCGGATAGCGAATCGTGGGACAGGCGTCGACGCTGGCAGCGCACCAGGCTCGCCAAGGCGGTCTGTTCCTGGCGCGAGAAACCGTCGATGTCCGAGTTGGCGATGATGTAGGCCGCGTGCTTCTGATGTTGGCTGTGTGAAATCGCCAGGCCCAACTCGTGCAATCGCGCCGCCCAGCCGAGCATCAGACGGTCGTCGGGTTCGAGTTCCCAGTCCGTGGCGACCTGATCGAAAAGCAGCAATGCGGCCTCTTCAACACGGCGCGCGTGATCGTTGTCCACCCCGTAGCGTTGCCCGATGGCTGCGATGGCGGCATCGCGCGGATCGCGGTTCTGGGTGCGGCCCAGCATGTCGTGCAGAACGCCCTCACGCATCGCGGTCTCGCAGATCCGCATCCGATCGAGTCGCAATTCCCGGAATGCCGTTGCCATCACCAGCAGGCCACCGGCAATCACCGGTCGCCGTTCGCCCGAGATGCCGGGCAGGTCGATGTCTTCAATCCGGCGAAAACGCAGCAGGGCCTGGACCGAATGCTCCAGACCCTCACGGGTGATGGTGCCGGTGTCGGCGTTTCCCTCGCCCTGCATCTCGGCAATCGCCCTGGCGGTTCCGGACGAGCCGATGACCTCATCCCAGCCGAGCTGGCGATAGGCGATGGTGAACTGCTGGAATTGCTGCGCCAGTTCCAGTTGCCCGCGTTGCCAGCGCCGCAGGGAGAGCCGACCCTCGGGAAAGAACCGGCGAGTGCTGGCGATGCAGCCCATCTGCAGGCTTTCACGCTCCAGCGGCTGGAAGCCGGTGCCGATGATGAATTCGGTGGAACCGCCACCGATGTCGATCACCAGCCGGCGTGCGTCGCTGGGCGGTAGCCCATGCGCCACGCCCAAATACACCAGACGCGCTTCTTCACGACCGGAGACGACTTCGATGCCGTGGCCGAGCGCGGTTTCCGCGGGAATCAGAAAGGCCTGCGGATTGCGCAGACGGCGCACCGTATTGGTGGCCAGTGCGCGTACCCGGTGTGGCGGCAGGTTCTGGATGCGCTCGCCAAAGCGCGCCAGGCAGGCCAGGGCACGCTCGCGCGCCGCCGGTTCCAGATCGCCGTTGGCACGCAGGCCACCGGCGATGCGTACCGTTTCACGCAGCCGGTCGACGATGCGCAACTGCCCCAGCACGTTGCGGGCAACAAGCATGTGGAAGCTGTTGGAGCCCAGGTCGATGGCGGCCATCAGTTCGCCTTCGCTCAGTGCGGTCGTGCTCATCGGCATGAGTTGGCCACCAGTGTTTCCTGTGCCGAATGGGGTGTTTCACCGGCGCGGGGCTGGCTGCGCCGGTAACTTCCGTCCGGCAGCAGCGCCCAGGACTGGGTGTTGTCCGCCAGATGGTTTTCCAGCACTTCCTGAAAGATGCGTTGCGCCAGTTGCGGATCGAGAATCGGGAAGCAGATCTCGATCCGGCGCAGCAGGTTGCGTTCCAACCAGTCGGCCGAGGCGCAATACAACTCGGGCTGGCCATCGTTGCCGAACCAGTACACCCGGCTGTGTTCGAGGAAGCGCCCCACGATGGAGCGCACACGGATGTTCTCCGACACCCCGGCAATGCCCGGGCGCAGGCAACAGGCACCGCGCACGATCAGGTCGATTTGCACACCGGCCTGCGAGGCCTCGTAAAGCGCGCGCATCACCTGTGCTTCGTTGAGTGCGTTGAGCTTGGCGATGAGGCGTGCGGGTCGGCCGGCGCGCGCGTGTTCGGCTTCGCGTGCAATCTTTTCCAGCAAGGCCGCGTGCAGCGTGAAGGGTGCCTGCAACAAGCGTGTGAGCTTGAACGAGGGCACCAGACCGGAGAGTTGCTGGAATACGCGGTGCACGTCCTCGCAGACTTCCGGGTGTGCCGTCATCAGGCCGATGTCGGTGTACTGGCGTGCGGTGTCGGTGTGATAGTTGCCGGTGGACAGATGCGCGTAGCGTTGCAGCTTTGTGCCTTCGCGACGCACGATCAGCAACATCTTGGCGTGGGTCTTCAGCCCCACCACACCATAGACCACTTGCACGCCGGCCTCCTGCAGCCGGTCCGCCAGGCGCAGGTTGGCTTCCTCGTCGAAACGTGCCCGAAGCTCGATCACCACGGTCACGTCCTTGCCGTGGCGCGCCGCCTCCACCAGATGCTCGACCATCACCGAATCCCGGCCGGTGCGATAGAGCGTCTGCTTGATTGCCAACACGTCGGGATCGCGGCTTGCCGTCTTGATCAGCGCCACCACCGCATTGAAGGCGTCATAGGGGTGGTGCAGCAGCACATCCGCGGCGCGCACGGTTTCAAACAGGTACTCGTCGTCCACGTCGGGCTGGCGGCGCGGCTTGAACGGGGGGAACTTCAGTTCCGGGCGGTCCACCAGGTCGTACACCGCCACCACGCGGTTGAGATTCACCGGCCCGTTGATGCGGTAGGCGGCCTCACCGGGCAATCCGAAGTTGTCGAGCAGTGTCTGCACGATCGGTTGTGGGCAGGTGTCCGCGATTTCCAACCGCATCGCCCGTGCGAAACCACGGCCGCGCAGCTCGTCCTGCACCGCGTGGGCGATGTTCTCCACCTCGTCTTCGTCCACCAGCAGCTCGGAGTTGCGCGTCACGCGGAACTGGTGGACGCCCTTGACCTTCATGCCGGGGAACATTTCGCCCGCAAAGGACGAGAGCGTGGCCGAGAGCAACACGAAATCGTGCGGCCCGCCCGAGATTTTTTCCGGCAGATGGATGATGCGCGGCAGCGAGCGCGGTGCGCGCACGATCGCCATGCGGCCGGCGCGCCCGAACGCGTCCTTGCCTTGCAGCAGCACCACCACGTTGAGGCTCTTGTTGAGGATGCGCGGAAACGGGTGGGCGGGGTCGAGTCCCAACGGTGAAAGCACCGGCATGATCTCGTCGCGAAAATGCTGCTTGAGCCAGCGCTTCTGCCGTGGGTTCCAGGTTTCCGGCGCGAGGATGCGCACGCCGGCCTGAGTCAGCGCAGGGCGCAATGTCTCGCGCCAGTAGCGGTATTGCAGATCCACCAGCGTACTGGCGCGTTCGTGGATCAGTCCGAGCAGGGTGGCGGGTGCAATCGCGTCCGGTGGCAGTGGCAAGTGATATTCCTGCATGTGGTGCACGCCAGCGACGCGAATTTCGAAGAATTCGTCGAGATTGGTGCAGGAAATGCACAGGAAGCGCAGGCGTTCGAGCAGCGGCGTGCGCTCGTCCATGGCCTGGGCCAGCACCCGGAAGTTGAACTCCAGTTGCGCCAGTTCACGGTTGAGATAGAGCGACGGGTCGTCAAGCGCCGGGGACGGCGCAGGTTTCTTCCTGCGGGGGACGGGGCGGCGGGGCGGCATCAGGCAAGGATAGCAATCCACCGCCGGCCCGTGGGCCGATATTCATCGCCAGCCGAGTGCGGTATCGAGTTGGGCCTCGCCGCTGCGTTGGCTCTGGCGGCGAACTTCGAGCGCGTCCGGAGTGATCGCGGCGATACGCGCATCGATGCGCGAGCGTTGGTAGAAGTCCAGTTCGGAGCTCTTGCGCAGGCGTTCGAGCTGGCTGAGTGCATCATCGGGGCGACCATTGAGCCAGGCCACTTCGGCATAGGCTTCGGCGGCACGCACCAGATCCCCGGCCGTTTCGCTGGCGCGTGCGTAGGTGCGTTGGAATGCGGGATCGTAGCCGTGCGTGGCGAGCAGGGGGCGCAGCAGTTCCTGTGCGGTACGGGCCGCCTCGACGGTACCGTACTCGGCCAGGCTGGTGGCGTAGCTCAAGGTGATGGCGATGTTCTTCGGGCGTTCCGCCAGCAGTGCCTCGTAGTGTGCGCGGGAGAGGTCGCGCAGCCCCGCGCGATGTTCGTTTTCAGCCTGCAGCAGGGCGATCCAGTACAGCGAGGGGTAACTTGTGGTGAGCGCGGTCAGTTCGCTCGCCGCTTCCCGGGTTTGTCCCGCCAGGCTGTGTGCCAACGCCAGGCCATAGCGTTGCTCAATGCTGAAGCTTTCGGGATTGGCACGACGTTGGCGCTGGTAGTCGTTGATGGCGTCGCCCGGCGTGGTGGCAGAAAGCACGCGCATGCGTTCGCGCGCGAGGTTGAACAGGTCGTGCGTGGTACCGGACTCGCCCAGCACCTCGGCCACGTAGTCGGGCAGCAGGGGGTTCACAAGACTGCGCGTCGGCGGCGCGGTGACCGGGGTGGGGCAGCGATTACGTGATTCCTCGTCACCTGAGGTGCTGCAACTGGAAGCCGCATCGATCTGTTGGGCACGCGCTTTGGCTTCGCTGATGCGAGTGGTGGTCACCGGATGCGAACGCAGGTATTCGGGTGCCTGGGCGCCGCCGGTGTTGCCGCGCATCTGGCGCTCCATGCGGGCGAAGAAGTCGGCCATCGCCAATGGCTCGTAACCGGCACGCGACAGGGTCTGGATGCCGAGGCGGTCGGCCTCGTGCTCGTTCGAACGGGTGTAGTCGATCTGACGCTGTTGCAGCAGCGACATGCCGCCAACGATCGCGGCTTGGACTCCGTCGCCGCTGCCTGCCTGGGAGCTGGCCAGGATCGCCCCGAGCATGCCCAGCATGATCGGCAGCTGGTCGCGACGGGCCTGTTCGACCGCGCGCAATATGTGGCGCTGGGTCACGTGGGCGATTTCGTGCGACAGCACGGCGGCGACCTCGTCTTCGCGCTCGGCGGTAAGGACCAGGCCCGCGTTCACGCCGATGTATCCGCCGATGGTGGCGAAGGCGTTGATCTGGCGCGAGCGCATCAGGAAAAAGGTGAACGGCTGGACCGGGCGATCACTGCGCGAGGCCAGTCGGTAGCCCAGGCTCTGGATGTAGCCTTCCAGCAGCGGATCGTCGAGCACCAGCTCGTAGCCGCGCAACTGGCGCAGCATCATGCCGCCATAGGCCTGCTCCTGCGCGGGCGTCAGCAGTTCCGCGGCGGAGGAACCCATCTCCGGCAAGGCGCCAGGGTCCTGCGCTTGAGCTTGGGGCAGGGCGACCAGCAAGGCAGTGCACAGCAGCCAGCGTTTCATCAAGACGATCACGACACGACGGTGATGGGTCATCATCGCGCGCTCCGGATTGCAGCGCGTTAACTTGCTGTGAACCCGGGCGGTGGGTAGAGTTCTCGACAAGGGGAAATACGTTGGGTTTGCTTGGACTGTGTCCTTGGCGCAGGCCTGTGCGTGGCTGGAAATCGACCGGACAAAAGGCGGAAAACATGACGAAAATGGAATCGCGGCCGCGCCATCATTGGGCGGGGATGGTGTTGTTGGCGTTGGGGCCCTGGGTGGGGGCGCATGCACAAGGTGTTGATCTGGTGGTGACCCTGGTCGCCGATCAGCCGGCCTATATGGTGGAGGAGACCGAGCACTATGTTGCGACGATTTCCAACAACGGCCCGATGACGGCCACCGGCGTCACGCTGACGATCGACCATCCGCTTGCCGACCAGCCCTTTGAAGCCAGCGCCACCTGCCAACCGGTGCCCGGTCCCAACCCGAACGGTGCCGCCGTCTGCCCGCCAGGTTCCGGAACCGCGCCTTCACCGGCCTTCGTACGCAACGACACCCAGTTCAGTGTGGTGATTCCTTCCATCCCCGCGCAGAGTATGTTGCGCATCGCCTTCGACAATGCCTCGCGTTGCGAGCGCGAGCGCGCACAAGGCGGTTCTTCGAGCGGGTGCATGCTCCCGCACGGCAACTACACCGTGACCGCGCAGGCTGTTTCGGGTCAAACAGAAACCGACCCGGGAACAAACCATGCATCGACCAATATTTTCCTTTATCCGCCTGACAGCCAGTACCGCATCGAGGTCGTGAGCGGGCCGGCGAACGCCGTACCCGGGGAAGTGGTGGAGTACGAGTTCGAGGTGAGCAGCATGGGGCTCAATCCGAGCCACATGTTGCGACTTGAGGCCTTGATCAAGGGGCAGGCGGGCGACATGACGCCGCCGACCTGGTTCAACGCAACCCATGGCCCGAGCGCATCAACCCTGCCTTCGACACGGCTGTTGTCGATCGACTGTGTTTCGATGAGCTTGGGCAGTTATCCGCCCGGGCAGGTGTTTCCAACGCCCGGCGATCCCTGGCAGGCCTGCCCCAGCACCGGCCTGATCCCCATCCCGGTGGTATCCAGCCCGGACAACAATGCGCCGGTTCGCGGCTTTGCTCCCGGATTTTTTCTGGATGACCTGCCGGGAACGCAACTCACCCCGCCAGGCGGCGGCGTGATGCGGTTCAAGGCGCGGGTGGAAGTGGGTGAGCCGCTGTGCGTGACGACACCGGAAGCCGGCTATCGCGAACTGGAATTCACGGTGGGAGTGAATGGCCTGTACGGCACCGATCTCGTGGCACCAGGGGCTGCGGACAATACCGACAGCTTCATCACCCAGGTGGCCGCAAGCTGCCAGGAAGCCGATATCGAATTCACCACCAGCGCGCTGCCAGCCAGCCTCTCGCTCGACGGCAATGGACGGGCCAGCTGGGTGCAATCGACCACGGTGACCAACCTGAGCAGCGGGCCCACCGCCGGTACCGCGACCCTGGTGCCGGTGGAGTTCGGTCATTTCAGCCAGGCGTTCAGCGAAACGCGTTCGCCGCTGACCTGCAGTTCCGTACCCGCCGGGCTGTGTCCCGATGCGGCGGCCTTGTTGGCCGGCACGGTGCTCGATACCAGCGCGGCATTCCGCTTTTCCGGAGTGCTCGACGCGCTGCCAGCCGGCGCCAGCGTGACGTTTTCGCAGAACATCACGCTGGAGCGCACCGCCTGTTGGTCGTCCCCCCAGGCCTTGGTCGATCTGCGTGGCTCGGCGCTACCCTCGGCCGCGGTGGTGGATCCGAACTATGTCACGACCGCAACTGCACCACCGAATTACACCTCGGGGGTCAACGCCTATCTCGGCAACAACGGCATGCAGACCGTGATCGTCGTAGGCAACCTGCCTGTCTGCCCGGGTGGGGGCGGCGACAATACGAACCTGATGATCGAAAAAACCGGGCCGTTCGCCAGTGCGGCCGATGCGATAGCCGGAGTGCCCCTGATCGGCCAGAGCGCGGCCAACCCGATTGCCGATGGAAGCCTGGTCTACTTCTCGATCAGGGTGCACAACCCCGATGCCGCCAACGCCGTTCGCCTTGGCCAGATCAATGATTTCAGCTTCTTCGCCACGAATTTAAGCCCAGCCGACAGCGGCTTTGTCCACACGGGTACGACACTTCCCGATTGGGGGATCACCTGCATCGACCAGCCGGGGGCATCGAGCTGTCATGAATTGGCGACGAGCTTCCAGTCGGGCGGGCACATCAACAGCTTCCGGCTCGACTATGACCCGAACCAGCACGGTGGCGAGGCCTACGCCTCGCTCGCGCCACAAGCCAGCCTGCAGTACATCGTGCCGTATAGCACACCGGTGCACCTCAACCGTTGCCATGGGCCGCTTCAGGTCAACAACCAGGCGACGGCGGGCTATCTGACCCCGACCGACCTCAGCCTCACCACCTTGCCCAGCATCACGAACTACTACATTGGCGGCGAGGTGTGCACCCCGGGTGCGCTGCAGATCGAGAAGGAAATCCTGGCGCCGGCGACTGCCAGCTCGATTCCGCCATCGGGCTTGCTGAGCTTCCGCCTGGTTCTGAGCAATCAATCGGCAACCGAAACCCTTGATATCGCGCGTCTGGTGGACCAGCCGCAAGTCAGCGGAGTGGACGTTGCGGTGCTGGGCGTGACTTGTACGAGTCTGACCGGTGGTGCCCTCTGCCCGACGACGCCCGTTGTTCCGGGCCAGCGCACCCCCGCCTCTGGCGTGCCAACCCCATTGGCAGAGCCCTGGCATATCGACCACGAGTGGGGCTCGGTCGGCGACAACACCTTCCCGCCCGGCAGTTCGCTGGAATTCGTGATCACCTACCAGCTCAGCCAACCCACGCGTTACTTTGGCTGCTTCTTCAATCCGGCGACGTTCTCCGCGGAGTCTGATCCCAACGGCTGGCTTCCGGACTCGGATCAGGCGGTGGTTTGTCCGCCTCCGGCTCCCGAGCTCAGCCTGCAAAAGCAGGTGGACACGCAGATCGTCGCCCCTGGGGCCTGGGTGACCTATACCCTGATCGTCACCAATATCGGCAGCGCGGCTGCTGACGGCGCATTGCTGGAAGATCCGTTGCCAGCGCTCCTGCTGGCGAGCAATCCGGCCGGGTACACCAACGTCACCTGTACTGATATCACCGCCTCCTCGTCCATTCCGAATCCGCACGGCGTGGTGGTTTGCCCACCGATAACCAGTGACGCGAACGGTTTGAGCGCGGTGATCGCGACGTTCGGCCCGAATACCATGTTGCGCCTCACCTACCAGGCACGGATGCCCGATGATCCCGATGTGGCGATGTCGGTCGCCAACATCGCCACGCTGACGTCCCCGGCTCCTGGCGGCCTGAGCTTCGGGAGCGGAACCGCGCAATCGCACCAGAACGTGCAGGTGCTCGCTGCACCGGGTGGCGGCACGCCGCCGGCTCCCGTGGCGCCCGTGCCGGCCATTGACGGGCGTTGGATTGCGTTGCTCGCGTTGGGGCTGCTGGTGTTGGGATTCCGCCACGGCTGGGGACGCCCGAGCTGAGTGGATGACGAGGTCGGCCGCAAGCCCGGGCTTGCGGCCGACCCCGATGCGGAATCATTCAGTCCGCGCCGTGGCACTGGGAGTATGGTCGCGCGCCATCAACACATCGCTGGAGGAAACGCCATGAGCAAGGCCCTGATGTACACCACCGCAACCTGCCCCTACTGCCACTCCGCCAAGCGTTTCCTGGCCGCCAGGAACGTCGAGGTGGAAGAGGTGCGTGTCGATCTGGATGCGGCACGCAGGGACGAGATGCTGACGCGCGCCAAGCGCACTTCGGTGCCGCAGATCTTCATCGGCGACACCCATGTGGGTGGCTATGACGACCTGGTGGCGCTGGATCGTGCCGGTGGGCTGGAGCCGTTGTTGGCGACCTTGCAGGAGGGATGACGGCTGGACCGGCGCCCAGGGTTTCCCCGGTCGCTTCCAGTCGCCACCCCTGGCGTATCAGTCGATACGAAAAGCGAGGCTGCGGCGCGTGTCCGCGTCCCAGCCGGAGAGCCGGCGCAATGCGATGTCGGTGAGCTCGATGAGGTCGCCGTCGCCGAAATCCAGCCGGCACAGTGCCGGTGGCGACCCGACCAGACCAGGCGCGGTTTCGCACGACAGCAGCGCCCCCTCGACGTCGTACAGGGTGAAGCCGTTTTCGGTGGCTTGGCTACGGGTGAAATTCAGCCAGCGCGTCGCGCGTGCGTCTGCACTGTCGCCAGTCAGTACCCAGCGCCCGAGCAAGGCCTGGGCCGGATCCTGCGCGAAGCTGAAGCGCACGATCGACAGCGGCTTGAGGTTCAGGGCACCACGGGCCGGGTCGACCTGTGAAAACCACAACACCGCGCGCGACGGACTGACGGTTTCCACGTCCACGGTGCCGCTGAAATGGATGGTCTCGGGTGCCGAATAACGGGCGAAGGGGCCGGCGCCGCCTTCAAACTGTCCCAGCTCCAGGTGCCCGACGCCATCACGGGTTTCGCCGGCGCCGAAATACCAGGTGGCGTTGCCGCCCGCGTCATAGCCCATTGCACTCAGGCTGATCAGCTTGCCCTGGGTTTCCACCGACAGGCCCAGTCCGGGGCCGGCGTCGAACTCGCCGCCTTCCTCGGCCCACCAGAAGCCGGTCTCCAGTGTCGGGGCCACCGCTGTGGTGCCGACCAGGGCGAAGCCGATCAGCTTGACGGGCTCATCCGAAGCCTCTTCCAGCATCAGGCGCACCCGGTAGATACCCCCATCGGCCAGCAGTTCGGCCGATTCGAAGCCACGGCTGGCGAAGGCGTAAGGGGTTGGGGTGGCACGACAACCCTCGGTTTCACGCCCCGCCAGCAGCGTGATGTCACGACCTTCGATCGTCATGTCCAGCAGCTGTGGCGGGCAGGTGTCGGGCCAACTGCCGCTGGCGCTGAACGCGGAGAGCCCGTCCCCCAGCGTGCCCAACACGATCTGTGGCGGCTCGAAAGCCACGGCAAGGCCGGGCAGGGAGGCCAGCAGGGCGGTCATCAGCAGGGTCTTGGGCGAAAGTCGCATGGGCGGAACTGTACCCCAATCGACAGCCGGGCGATAATTGGCAGTTGACTCGGCGCGGATGGCGCCGTTCATCCAACCGACAACACAAGGACCGTTCACGATGAACCCGACGATTGCAGTGATCCGCGGCGATGGCATTGGCCCCGAGATCATGGACGCCACCCTGCACGTGCTCGACGCCATGGCGCTCGGCCTGCAGTACGAGTTCGTTGAAGCCGGCCTTGCCGCCTACGAGAAGGAAGGCGAGCTGTTGCCGGCGCGGACGCTGGAAACCATCGAGCGCCTCGGCGTGGCGCTCAAGAGCCCGCTGACCACGCCGGTGGGCGAGGGCTTTTCCTCGATCAACGTGGCCTTGCGCCGTCGTTTCGACCTCTATGCCAACGTGCGCCCGGCGATCACCTTCCCCAACACCAAGGCGCGCTACCAGGGCATCGACATCATCACCGTGCGCGAAAACACCGAGGGTGCCTACATCGGCGAAGGCCAGGCCCTCTCGGAAGACGGCGAAACCGCCACGCTCACCCAGAAGATCACCCGCAAGGGCTCCGAGCGCATCGTGCGCTACGCCTTCGAGCTGGCGCGCTCGGCCGGGCGGCGCAAGGTTA
>CAZTXX010000048.1:0-13509 GCA_964617405.1 uncultured Aquimonas sp.
ACCACTCGCGGCGCCATGTCTTTTACCGTCTCGGCAATGGCCCGGATATGCTCGGGCGTGGAACCGCAGCAGCCGCCGACGAGATTGATCAGCCCGCTGCGCGCGAATTCGCCCAATACGCGGGCCATGTCTTCCGGGGTTTCGTCATAACCGCCAAACGCATTGGGCAGGCCGGCATTGGGGTGACAGCTCACGAAGGCGTCGGCCACTTGGGCCAGCACGTCGATGTGCTGGCGCAGTTCCTTCGCGCCGAGCGCGCAGTTGAGTCCGATGGACAGTGGCCGCGCGTGGCGCAGCGAATACCAGAAAGCCTCGGCGGTCTGGCCCGAGAGGGTGCGGCCCGAGGCATCGGTGATGGTGCCCGAGATCATCACCGGCAGGCGCGCGCCGATTTCCTCGAACACGTCGTCGACGGCAAACAATGCAGCCTTGGCATTGAGCGTGTCGAAGATGGTTTCAACCATCAGCACATCGGCACCACCTTCGATCAATCCGCGCGTCGCCTCGCGATAGGCCTCGGCGAGCTGGTCGAAAGTGATAGCGCGGTAGCCCGGCCGGTTGACGTCAGGCGACAGCGAGGCCGTCCGACTGGTGGGCCCGAGCACGCCGATCACGAAGCGTGGTCGTGACGGGTCGCGCGCTTCGATCGCGTCGCACTCGGCACGTGCCAGCGCGGCGCTCTCGCGGTTGAGCTCGCGTGCCAGATGCTCGAGGTGGTAATCCGTCAGCGAAATGGCGGTGGAGTTGAAGGTGTTGGTCTCCACCAGGTCTGCACCGGCTTCCAGGTACTGGCGGTGGATGGCACCGATCAGCGCCGGGCGGGTGAGGGAAAGCAGGTCGTTGTTGCCACGCTGGTCATGGCCTTCGCAGCCGCAACCGGGGCCGTGGGCATGCCCTTCGCGAGCAAACAGCTGATCGAAGCCCTCGGCAAAGCGCTCGCCACGGTAATCGGCCTCTTGCAGGCCTTCGCGCTGGATCATCGTGCCCATCGCGCCGTCGATGATCAGGATGCGTTGCTTCAGGGCGTCGTGCAGCGCCGCGACGCGCGCGGGGTGTTTCCAGGGCAGGGTACTCATCGGTGTGCGTCAGGGCTTGATGCCGGTCAACGAGATCACTTCGAAATGTGGCGGGCGACGTTCGCGGGTCACGGTTTCGCAGTTGGCGATGGAAAGCCCGGCCTTGTCCGCGAAGCGGCGCAGTTCGCGGGCGGTGAATCCCAGGTTCACGTGGCCGTAGGCTTCCACCACGCTGCGGTGTTCGTGGCGGGCGAGGCTCGACAACAACAGCCTGCCCCCCGGGCGCAGCACGCGTGCGGCTTCGAGCACGGCCTGTGCCGGTTTGGCGGCGTAGGTCAGCGCGTGCATCAACACCACCAGATCGAAACTGGCGTCGGGAAAGGGCAGTGCGTGCATGTCGCCTTCGATGACTTCGACGTTCTCGAAGCGGCGCAGGCGCTCGCTCGCGGCGTTGACGACGCGCTGACTGGAGTCGATGCAGACGTAGCGCTTGGCGTGCGGCGACAAGAGTTCGGCGAGCACGCCGTCGCCCGAGGCGATATCGAGCACGTCGCCCGGCCACAACAGCGGCAAGGCGGTGCGTGCCAGCGCCTCCCAGGTGCGCCCCGGCGAATAATGCCGCTCCATGTCGCCGGCCACCGAATCGGCCCAGTTCTGCTCACTGGCACGTGCCGCAAGCACATCAGGCAGGCGTTCGGCGTCCGAACGCAGCAAGGGGTCGTCGGCACCGGCGGAAAGCGCCGACCACAGTGCGCGCTGGGCCTTGTCCATCTCGTCTTCGGCAAAACGGTAATAGGCCGAAACCCCCGCGCGCCGGTCGCGTACCAGGCCGTGCTCCTTGAGCTTGGCCAAGTGGGTGGAAACCCGCGGCTGGGCCAGACGGGTGATCGCGGCCAGTTCGGCCACGGTCAGTTCCTCGCGCTCCAACAGGGCCAGCAGGCGCACGCGGGTGGAGTCGGAAAGCACCCGCAGGCAGGCTGACCAGGCATCGAGATCCACACAATATCCTTCTATCGCGATTCAAGGATGGAAGGTTAGTGCGACGCGCCGCCACCGGTCAAGAGTGCGTCAACCCTGATGCGGGCGGTGCTAGAGTCTGTGGCATTCGATCCTAGTGGGCAGGTCATCCATGAATACATCCACGCCGTTCCCGATCGGTACACCGGGTGTGCCTTGGGGCGCCGCCGAAGTGGCCGCGTGGCGCGCGCTGCATCCGCGTCGGCGCAGCTATGCCGACGAGGTGCTGACGCGCATTGATGCGTTGCGTGACGGATACGAGGTATCCGAGTACGGCGTGCTCGATTACCCGCCCGACAATTACCGCCTGTTCGCCATCGGCAGCCGGAACTGGAACGAGGCCTTGCCGATTGCGCTGGTCACCGGTGGGGTGCATGGCTATGAAACCTCGGGCGTGCACGGCGCCTTGCAGTTCCTCGAGCGCCACGCGCCGGCCTATGCCGGGCGCATCAACCTGCTGGTCGCGCCCTGTGTGAGCCCCTGGGGCTACGAGCGCATCCAGCGCTGGAATCCCGATGCACTGGACCCCAACCGCAGCTTCCACGAGGCCAGCCCGGCGGGCGAGTCCGCCGCCCTGATGCGGCTGGTGGCGCCACTCGCCGGGCGTTTCCTGCTGCATATCGACCTGCATGAAACCACCGATTCGGACGAGAACGAATTCCGCCCGGCGCTTGCCGCGCGCGATGGAAAACCCTTCGTGCCGGGCACCATTCCCGACGGCTTCTATCTGGTCGACGACAGCGACAATCCGCAACCCGGGTTCCAGCGCGCCATCATCGAGGCGGTGGAGCAGGTGACCCATATCGCGCCGGCCGATTCGGACGGCACCATCATCGGCTCGCCGGTGGTGGCGCGTGGCGTGATCGAATATGCACTGCGACCCTTGGGCCTGTGTGCAGGCATCACCGGGGCGCGTTACACCACCACCACCGAGGTTTATCCCGACAGCCCCCGCGCCACGTCGGAAATCTGCAACGACGCCCAGGCGGCGGCGGTGTGTGCGGCGCTGGATTTTGCCTTGGCGCACTTCGAAACCGCCTGAACCGGAGGTGGTACGCGTGAATGCGATAGTGTGAATATTCTAGCGGGCGAGCCTAGCCTTTCAGGATCGCGCTCCGTCACTTCAGGAATAATTCCATGGCCAAGTTCAAGTCCGCTTCCAAGACGTCTGCCGCCAAGGCTCCCGCGTCCACCGCCCGGAAGGCCGCTCCGCGCAAGCGCAGCGCGGCTGCGAAAACCGCTGCCCCGGCAGCTGCGAAGAAAGCCGCTGGCAGCACCATGAACGAACTCACCCAGCGCGGCATCATGGATTCCGCACAGCAGATCTGGAACACCGGGGTCAAGGCACTGGGTCGTGCACAGCAGGAGAGCACACGCTTGTTCGAGGCCCTGGTCAAGGAAGGCGCCAATGTGGAAAAGAAGACCCGCACGCTGGCCACCGGCAAGGTGAGCTCGGTGCGCGATTCGGTGGAAAACCGTGTCGGGCAGGTGAAGGATCGTGCCGCCGATACCTGGGACCGCCTTGAAAAGGTGTTCGAGGAGCGCGTGCAGCGTGCGCTGGTGCGCCTTGGCGTGCCCGGCCGGGAAGAGCTGCAGGCGCTGATCCAGCGCGTCGACCAGCTCAATGCGCGCCTGCGGAACCTGGCGGATACGCCGGAAAGCGGCGCCGCGAAGCCGAAGGCAAAAGCGAAGCCCGCTGCCACTCCCGCCGCGGAGCCGAAGAAGCCGGCCGCTGCCGCGAGCAAGAAGCCGGTTGCCGCAAAGCGTGCTTCAGCCGCGAAGAAGGCGATGCCCGCCAAGCCCGTTGCCGCGAAGAAGCCGGTGAAGAAGACGCCGAAGAAGGTGACGGCACCTGCGCCTGCACCTGTGCCGGTGGATGCTGCTCCCGTGGCGCCTGTGGCTGCGGTCCCGGTGGTCGAAAACCCGTAATCGCGCAAACAGGCATGTCGAACGCGCCCGGCCCGGGCGCGTTTTCGTTTTGCCGGCCGCCGCACGGCGCTTGTCTGCGGATGCGGCGGCCTGGGGGCGAGCGTGATCCGGGGTGTGCCGGGCCGTGTTGCAGGGTCGGCATCGGGGTTATGATTCCCAGTCGATTCCTGCCGTGGCCGCCAGACCATGGGACTTGCCGTCCTGCTTCAATACCCGTTGATCCTCGCGCTGCTTGCGCTGGTTGTCGTTTTCCTGGTTTGTGCACGCGTGCTGGGCGCGTTCCGCACCGAGCGCGACGAGGCGCGGGCCGGCATCGGCCTGCTGTGCGCGATGCGCTGGAATGAATTTGGTCGTCTGGTTTCCGACATCCTGAAGGATCGCGGGATGCAGCCGGCCAATGCGGAACGCTCGCCCGGGCAGGATGGCTTCGATTTCCTGTTCACCCGAGGCAAGGCGCGTTACCTGGTGCTGTGCCGCAATGGCGCCAACCAGACCGTCACCACCCAGACTGTCGGCAACCTTCACGGCATGGTGGGAATCCAGGATGCCGATGGCGCCATCATCGTTTCCTGCGCCGCCGCCGAGCGCGCCGCGACCGGTCTTGCCAATGAACGGCGCATCGAGATCCTCGCCGACGAGGATCTCTGGGCCCACGCCAAGCCATGGGTGGCGCACGATCAGCGCGTCGATGCCGAAGCCGTCGCGCACACGGCCAAGCGCAAACGCCTGCTGATTTCGGCACTCGTCGCCATGCTGTCGGCGATCCTGACCTATTCCGTGGTGGCGGCGATTGCACCCGCGCCGACGCCTCACCAGCCTGCACCGACGGCTGCACCTGCGGCGGCCAAGCCTGCAGCACCGGTAACCAGCACCGCGCCCGCGATGCCCGATGCCAACCTCACCGACTCGCAACTCGCCTCGCGGCGCGCGTCGGCCACGATGGAAGTGCGCGGTCTGACGCGCGTGGCCAGCGCCATCTGGTCGACCCGCTCCACCCTGCAGGTGGTGCTGCACGACGATCCGTCGGATGCGGAACTCGCAGGGCTGGTTGATGATGTTTGCCGCTCGCTGCTGCAGTACGAAGAGCTGCGCTTTACCCGCCTGCAGGTCGATGTTCCGACCGGCGATGTCGCCCAACCGGTGCGGGTGCGCTGGCGGCAGTGCCGCTGACTGCCTGAGCGCGCATCCGTCGCGTTCGGGCCTGACCAGGAAGTACCGTGCCCAAACGCTCCGCGCCGCCTTCTCCCGACGATATCGCCCTGTTTCATGAGGCGATCGGCCCGGTGCGCAAGCTCGCCGAACCGGTATCGGAAGCGCCACGCGCCGCACCGCCTGCACCGCGCCCACGCTCGCGCGAGGCCGACGAGGCGCTGGCGTTGCAGCAATCGCGTTTCGATCCTTTTGCCGCCTCACCCCTGGGCCCGGGCGACGTGCTCGAATATCTGCGCGAAGGCCACTCGCCGCGCCTGCTGCGCCGGCTCAAACGCGGCCACTACGCGGTGCGCGACGAGATCGACCTGCACCGCATGACCCAGGCCCAGGCCGAGTCCGTGCTGCGCGAGTTCCTCAACGAAGCCCGCCGCGAAGGCCACGGCTGCGTGCGCATCGTCCACGGCAAGGGCTTGCGCTCGGGAGATTCCGGGCCGGTACTCAAGACCCTGGTGGACCGCATGCTGCGCCTGCGCTCGGACGTGCTGGCCTTTGCCTCCGCGTCGTCGGGGGAGGGCGGCAGCGGGGCGGTGCTGGTGTTGCTGATGCGCGGCTGAGGGCCGCGCTATTTCTTGAAAATCCCGCCCAGCACGCCGCGCAGGATCTGGTTGCCCAGCTTGGTGCCCACGGTGCGGGCGGTCTGCTTGGCCATGGTGTCCACCACGCCCTGGCGGCGCTTGGTGCCGAACAGCCACTCGTTGACCTTCTGGCCCATGCCGCCGTCCTCGGCAGCGGCGGGCTTGCCCTTGGCGGCATCCTTGGCTGCGGTTTCCTGTTTCTGCGCGGCGGTGAGTTCCTCGGCACGTTTCATCAGGATCTCGTGGGCGGACTCGCGGTTGATCGGGGTGTCGTAGCGCGGGCCGATCGGGCTGCGGGCGCGCACCTGGGCGCGCTCCTCCGGGGTGATCGTGCCCATGCGGCAGCGCGGCGGGCAGACCAGGGTCTTTTCCACCGGCGAGGGCACGCCCTTGTCCATCAGCGTCGAGGTCAGCGCCTCGCCGGTGCCCAGCTGCGAAATCGTCTGCACCACGTCGAGCGCCGGGTTCTGCACGAAGGTCTGGGCGGCCGTCTTGACCGCCTTCTGATCGCGTGGCGTGTAGGCGCGCAGGGCGTGCTGCACCCGGTTGCCGAGCTGGCCGAGGATCTCGTTGGGCACGTCGTCGGGGAACTGCGAGCAGAAGTACACGCCCACGCCCTTGGAGCGGATCAGCCGCACCACCTGTTCGATGCGCTGGCGCAGCGCCGCCGGTACGTCGTTGAACAGCAGGTGGGCCTCGTCGAAGAAGAACACCAGGCGCGGCTTCTCGAGATCGCCCACCTCGGGCAGGGTCTCGAAGAGCTGCGAGAGCATCCACAGCAGGAAGGTGGAGTACAGGCGCGGCTTCAGGAACAGGCGGTCGGCGGCGAGGATGTTGATGATGCCGCGCCCGGACAGGTCGGTGCGCATCAGGTCGGAAAGATCCAATGCCGGTTCGCCGAAGAACTGGTTGCCGCCATCCTGCTCCAGGCGCAGCAGGGCGCGTTGGATCGCGGCGATCGAAGCCGGGCTGATCAGCCCGTAGCGCGCAGAAATCTCCTTGCGCTCCTCGCTGGCGAAAATGAGCAGCGAGCGCAGGTCGTCCATGTCCAGCAGCAGCCAGCCGTTGTCGTCGGCGAGCTTGAAGACGATGTCGAGCACGCCCGACTGGGTGTCGTTGAGCTCCAGCATGCGCCCCAGCAGGGTCGGGCCGACCTCGGAAATGGTCGCCCGCACCGGGTGGCCGTCCTTGCCGTAGAGATCCCAGAACACCACGGGGTTGGCCTCGTTGGCGTAGCCCTCGATGCCGATCTGCTCGACCCGCGCGGCGATCTTGTCGTTGGCGGTACCCGCGGCGGCGAGCCCGGCGATATCGCCCTTGATGTCCGCCACGAAAACCGGCACGCCCAGGCGCGAGAAACCCTCGGCCATCACCATCAGGCTGACCGACTTGCCCGTGCCCGTCGCGCCGGCCACCAGGCCGTGGCGGTTGCCGTATTTGGCCAGCAGGTGGACCTGCCCGGATTCGGGCGTGGTGATGGACTTGCCGAGGAGGATCTGGGTCACGGAGTGCTTCCAAGGTGGAAAAGACAGACCGTGATTCTATCGCGCGCCTTCAAGGCTTGGGCCAAAAACAAAAGCCGCCGTGCGGATGCAGCGGCGGCTTCTGGAGGTGGTGCCCGAGGTCGGACTCGAACCGACAAGCCTTGCGGCGGAGGATTTTCGTACCACTTCGGCTTTCGCCGCCGTCCTTGCGGGCGTTCGTGGTCTGGAGCACGCCTTCACCTTGGCCTTGCGGCTGTAGGTGCCCGCCGTCTGCTCTCTACACCTTCCCCCAGACGGGCGTCTGTGGGCTTGGCTCGGCATTAGCTCGGAACGAGTCCAGGGCCTTCACCGAGTTTGACGGGCTTCACCTTCGGGGTTTCCCCTGAAGGGCTCAAATTGTCTGAGTCCTCTGCGTCTACCAATTCCACCACTCGGGCAGAGCGGGGGCCGCGATGCGGGATCGCGGCAAGCGCGCAAGTATACGGCATGAGAGCGTCCGCGTCGCCAGCTTTTGTCGAGTTTTTTTGTTCGTCGCGGCTGAAAGCCGTCGGGCGGTCATGGAAGTGGGCCCCGGGTCTGGCTTGGTCTCAGGCTTTCAGCGCGGCGGCGTGGTGGGCGATGTGTTCGCCGATGAAGCTGGCGATGAAGTAGTAGCTGTGGTCGTAGCCGGGCTGCATGCGCAGCACCAGCGGGTGGCCGGCGGCATCGGCGGCTTCCTTGAATCGCCAGGGCTGGAGCTGGCTGTCGAGGAATTCGTCGGCGCTGCCCTGGTCGATCAGGATCGGCAGCCTTTCCGCGGCGGACTTCAGCAGTTCGGTGGCGTCGTACTGCCTCCAGGCCTCGCGGTCCGGGCCAAGGTACGCGCCCAGCGCCTTTTCACCCCAGGGTACCTGGCTGGGTGCGACGATGGGCGAAAACGCCGAAACGCTGCGGTAGCGCGCCGGATTGCGCAGTGCGATCACCAGCGCCCCGTGCCCGCCCATCGAATGGCCGAAGATACCGCGCGCGTCGGTGACCGGGAAGTTGGCTTCGATCAGCGCCGGCAGCTCGTCCACGATGTAGTCGTACATCCGGTAGTGCCGCGCCCAGGGCAGGGCAGTGGCGTTGACGTAGAAGCCCGCGCCCTGACCCAGATCGTAGCCCTCGGCATCTGGCACCGCTTCACCGCGTGGGCTGGTATCCGGTGCCACGAGGATCACCCCGTGCTCGGCGGCAAACTGCTGCGCCCCGGCCTTGGTGATGAAGTTCTGCTCGGTGCAGGTGAGGCCCGAGAGCCAGTACAGCACGGGCAGTTTTTCTGTTTCCGCCTGCGGCGGCAGGTAGACCGCGAAGTTCATCGCGCAGCCGAGTGTGGTGGATTCGTGCCTGTAGACATCTTGCCAGCCGCCAAAACAAGCACGGTGTTCGATGCGTTCCATGTCGCTTCTCCTTTTTCTACTGCGAGAGCGGGATGATGATGTAGCTGTCGCTATGCCAGTGGATGTGAAGCGGCGCCCCGGCATCTCCGATAGCTTCGTCGCTGACGTCTTTGCCGCTGCCATGGTTGACTTGGGCGTAGGCGTTTTTGTTGACGGTAACCGCCAGCAACAGCCGACTCCCAGCCTCAAGCCTCCGACTGGTCATCCGCGAGCGCTCAAAGCGGATCTCGGTGCGTTTCCCGGGCTCGAGCAGCCTGCGCGTTTCCATGCTGTCGGCATGACTTGCGCGGCCGAGGAAATAGGAGAGGTGGAACAACTCGCCGGAAGCCTTGCGTTCGTAAAGCGTCGCGCTGAAGTCGAAGTCGCGTTTGTCGATGGTCACATGCATGACCCCGGAGAACGTGCCGGAAATTTCGACCTGCTGCTCGAACGGCGCGCTTGCGAACAGCAGACCGCTGCTGGCATCCAGCTCCTTGCCGAGGATCGGCTCGGGATAGTGATCGCCGAGGCTGCTGGCGCGATCGTTGAAATCCACGCGCTGCTCAAGCAGGCTGGATGGCTTGTCCGGCTTCGTTGACAGGACGTGGAGCACCTGCCCCGCCATGGTCGCATCGGAGCGCTGGGGGCTCAGATACAGGCTCAGCCGTTGCCCAGCCATTGCCTCGATGGAGGCTGCGTGTTTCCAAACGTTGGCTCCCATCACCTGGTAGTTCACCTTGTCCCGGATCAGCTCGGGCATGTCGGCATCGCGGAAGATGTGATTCATCCATTGGAAGGTGAGTTCAGACGTATCGAATCCGGCAACGGGATCGATCGTGTAGCCGCGCAAGACACGTGGCTTGCGCCAGGCCTGCACACCGCCATGATCGTAGGGGCCGATCAACAGGTAGTGCGCAGCGTTGGGACGGTGCGCCAGATGTTGTTGCATGTAGTCCAGTGCGGACTGCTGACCGTCGTCGAAATAGCCGGTGATGGTCAGTACCGGAATATCGATGCTTGCGAACTCCTCCCGGTACGGCGTCATCGCCTGCCAATACGCATCGTAGTCAGGATGCTGCAGCCAGCGTTGGAACCACGGGTTCGGAGTTCCATCGAGCTGGTCGATCTCGCGGTACGGGCGTCCACTCGCATACCAGCGTTCGTTCAGTGCGTTCCAGCGCGAATGATCGAAATAGGTCTGCGCATCCAGGAACTTTCCGCTGGCGACAAAGAACGGCCAGGCATAATTGGCGAACACGAAGACGTTGTTTTCCATTGGCAGGCCATTGCCGGGAATGTTGGCGGCGTAGGGCACGATAGTCTTGAGCGCGGATGGAAGTTTCTTCGCCGCGGCCCATTGGGTAAAACCGTTGTAGCTGCCCCCGTACATGCCCACTCGCCCGTCGCTCCAGGGCTGGCGTGTGATCCAGTCGATGACGGCGCGCGCATCGTCACCGTCGTGTTCGTACGGGGTCGGCGATTGCGGGCTGCGGCCTTTGCCACGGGTATAGGCGACCACGCCGGCGTAGCCGTGCGCGGCCATGCGTCTGGCTTCGTCCAGCGCTTGCGCGTCGTCGGCGTAGATGGTGAAGACGAGCAGCGTCGGAAGCTTTTCCGTATTCGCAGCGGGCCGCACCAGAATCGTGGCGATGTCGGCTCCATCCGGCGTGCGGATCAACAGCTCGTTGTCGATCCGGTAGCGACGCGCGTCATCCTGCGCGATGAGCGTGTCTGCCAGTGGTGCAATCAGCTCGTAGGTCGACAGGAAGTGGGCTTGGCGCAATAGGCTGATCGCATCGGGGAGCGGAATTCCAGCCTTGCCCACGAGATCGCCTGCGGCGTTTTGCAGGTCGGCACGAAATCGCTCGACGCTGCCACCAAGCCAGAACAGCGAACGGTTCGCATCAAGATCACCAAGGCTGGAAAAAATCTGCTCGAACGCCCGCTCCACGCAGGCTTGGATCGTCGACGTTTGCTCATCACACCCGACCCGCGCCTGCTCGTACACCAAGAACACGCGCAGCGCAGCGACGCTGCCGGATTCATTGGCTTCGTGCAATGCGATCAGCGACTCCAGCGAGGCTGCCGCGGCACCGTGCTGGTCGGCGACGCTTTGCAGGCGAAAAAGGACATCCAACGAGGCAGCGCGATCAGCTGCGTCAGGGCCATTTTGATGTAACTTGATCGCCTTGTTGGCCAGTTGGGGAAGGTCTGCCAGTAGCGCATTCACGTCCATGGTCGAGACTGGTGTCAGCTCCTGTGCTTGCACAGGTTCCGGCCCGCTCACGAATAGCAGCAGTGCAAAAACAAGCTGCAGGCACGCAGTCACCAGGTTTGGCGCGGCTATCTGATGATGGGGTTGCAACATTTGGGCGCCGTTTCAGTAGTGGATCACCGACCGTATCGACTTGCCCTCATGCATCAAATCGAAGGCGGTGTTGATCTCGTCCAGCGGCATGGTGTGGGTGACGAAGGGGGCCAGTTCGATCTCGCCCTTCATGGCGTCCTCGACCATGCCGGGGAGCTGGCTGCGGCCCTTGACGCCGCCGAATGCGGTGCCTTTCCATGTGCGTCCAGTGACGAGCTGGAAGGGGCGGGTGCTGATTTCCTGGCCGGCGCCGGCGACGCCGATGATGACGCTCTGGCCCCAGCCGCGGTGGGTGCATTCGAGCGCGGCGCGCATCACGTTGACGTTGCCGATGCACTCGAAGCTGTGGTCCACGCCCCAGCCGGTCATTTCCACGATCACCTGCTGGATCGGCTTGTCGTGATCCTTCGGGTTGACGCAGTCGGTGGCACCGAACTCGCGGGCCAGCTCGAATTTTCCGGGATTGGTGTCGACGGCAATGATGCGGCCGGCCTTGGCCTGTCGCGCACCCTGGATCACGGCCAGGCCGATGCCGCCCAAGCCGAATACCGCGACCGAGTCACCCTCTTGCACCTTGGCGGTGTTGTGCACCGCGCCAATGCCGGTGGTGACGCCGCAGCCCAGCAGGCAGACCTGCTCGGGGTTGGCTTCCGGGTTCACCTTGGCCAGTGAAACCTCGGCGACCACGGTGTATTCGGAGAAGGTCGAGCAGCCCATGTAGTGGTAGACCGGCTTGCCCTCGTAGGAGAACCGCGTGGTGCCATCGGGCATCAGGCCCTTGCCCTGCGTCGCGCGCACGGCGACGCAGAGGTTGGTCTTGCCGGACTTGCAGAACAGGCACTCGCCGCACTCGGCGGTGTACAGCGGAATCACGTGGTCACCGGGCTTGACGCTGGTCACGCCTTCGCCCACTTCGACCACGATGCCCGAGCCCTCGTGCCCCAGCACGCAGGGAAACACGCCCTCCGGATCGTCGCCGGACAGGGTGAAGGCGTCGGTATGGCACACGCCGGTGTGGGTGATGCGGATCAGGACCTCGCCCTTTTTCGGTGGGGCGACGTCGATCTCGACGATCTTCAGCGGTTCGCCCGGGGCGAAGGCAACGGCGGCGCGGGATTTCATGGGCATTTCCTTGAATAAGGGCGGGATCATTTGAGATAGGAGCGAACCAGCGAAGTCACCTCGTCGATGGCTTGCGCAGCGTCGCCTCCGCTTGCATCGGGGCCGAAGGTTTCGCGCAGGTGCCCTTCGAGCACCTCGGCCATCAGGCCGTTCACCGCGCCGCGTACCGCCGCCAATTGCTGGAGCACCTGCGAGCAGCTGGCACCGGCATCGATGGCCTGCTCCAGCGCTTCGGTCTGGCCGCGGATGCGGCGCAGGCGCGTGACGGCGCGCTTTTTTTCCTCGGGCGTGTGGGGCATGCGTGCTTCGACGTTGATACTGTCGGGTAGTATATGACAGATACTGGGTGGGAGTACAAATTCCGCAGCTTTGTCAGCCCACCGAAGCACCGCGCCCGTTGGTCGTTCACTCGGATTTCGCGTCGCGGGGTTTCCAGCGCCGCAGCAGCAGCGCGTTGCTGGTGACGCTGACCGAGGACATCGCCATGGCCGCGCCGGCCAGCACCGGGCTGAGGTAGCCCATGGCTGCGAGCGGAATGCCGATCACGTTGTAGACGAAGGCCCAGAAGAGGTTCTGGCGGATCTTGGCGACGGTGCGGTGGGAGACGTCGAGCGCCGCCGCCACCAGGCCCACGTCGCCGCGCATCAGGGTGATGCCGGCGGCGTGCATGGCCACGTCGGTGCCGCTGCCCATGGCCATGCCGACGTCGGCTGCGGCCAGCGCGGGGGCGTCGTTCACGCCGTCGCCGACCATCGCCACCGTCTGGCCTTCGGCCTTGAGACGCCTGACCGCCTCGGCCTTGTCGCCCGGCAGCACCTCGGCCATCACCTCGCACGCGGCAGGGTCCATGCCCAGGCGCCGCGCCATGGCTTCGGCGGCGGCGCGGTTGTCGCCGGAGATCATCACCGTGCGCACGCCGACCGCGTGCAGGCGCGCGATGGCCTCGCGCGCCTCGGGTTTGGGCTCGTCGCCAAAGGCCAGGAGCGCCAGCGCGCGCGGGGCTTCACCATCCGCGCCGGCTTCGGCCATGACCGAGACGGTGGCGGACTGCGCTTCGGGCGGGACGGGCAGGGCGTCGAGTGCCACGCCCAGCTCGCCCATCCAGCGCAGGCTGCCGATCAGGAGCTCGCGCTCGCCGACGTGGCCCCGGCTGCCGCGACCCGGCACCGCGGAAACGTCACGCGGCGGCTCCAGAGTGAGTTCTTTTTCGTGCGCGGCCTCGATCACCGCGCGCGCCAGCGGGTGCTCGCTGCCGCCTTGCAAACCGGCCGCCAGCGCCAGGGCCTCGTCCGGGTTCACGTCGGGCGCGGGAGAGAGGGCGAGAAGGCGCGGCTGGCCGCGGGTGAGGGTGCCGGTCTTGTCGAAGGCCACGGTGCGCACGCGGTGGGC
>CAZTXX010000049.1:0-3914 GCA_964617405.1 uncultured Aquimonas sp.
CCGGCTCGATCAGCAGTTCCTCGCGACGGGTGCCGGATGCATTGATGTGGATCGCGGGGTACACACGCTTTTCCGCGATGCGGCGGGACAGGTGCACTTCCATGTTGCCGGTGCCCTTGAACTCCTCGTAGATGACTTCGTCCATCTTCGAGCCGGTCTCGATCAGGGCGGTGGCGAGGATGGTCAGCGAACCGCCCTCTTCGGCCTTGCGCGCCGCACCGAAGAAGCGCTTGGGACGCTGCAGGGCGTTGGCATCGACGCCACCGGTGAGCACCTTGCCGGAGCTGGGCACCACGGTGTTATAGGCGCGCGCCAGGCGGGTGATGGAGTCAAGCAGGATCACCACGTCGCGCTTGTGCTCGACCAGGCGCTTGGCGCGTTCGATCACCATCTCGGCAACTTGCACATGGCGGGCGGGCGGCTCATCGAACGTGGAGCTGACCACCTCGCCGCGCACGCTGCGCTGCATTTCGGTGACTTCTTCCGGGCGCTCGTCGATCAAGAGCACGATCAGGTGCACGTCGGGGTGGTTGTGCATGATGGCCTGGGCGACGTTCTGCATCAGCATCGTCTTGCCGGCCTTGGGCTGGGAGACGATCAGCCCGCGCTGGCCGCGCCCGACCGGAGCGACGAGGTCCAGGATGCGGCCGGTGATGTCCTCGGACGAGCCGTTGCCGCGCTCCAGGTGGAAGCGCTCGCGCGGGAACAGCGGCGTGAGGTTCTCGAACAGCACCTTGTTCTTCGAGGCCTCCGGCGGCTCGCCGTTGATCGTGTCGACCTTTGCCAGCGCGAAGTAGCGTTCGCCGTCCTTGGGATAGCGGATGCGGCCGGTGAGGAAGTCGCCGGTGCGCAGGTTGAAGCGGCGGATCTGGCTGGGCGAGATGTAGGTGTCGTCCGGGCCGGCCAGGTAGCTGGCGTCGGCCGAGCGCAGGAAACCGAAGCCGTCGGGCAGGATTTCCAGCACGCCGTCGGCAGCCACGCCGTCGCCGTGGCGGGTGAGGATCTTCAGCAGGGCGAAGGTGACGTCCTGTTTGCGCATGCGCGCCACGCTCTCGCCGATGCCAAGCTGGTCGGCGATGTCGAGCAGCTTGTGCGCCGGCATGCGCTTGAGGTCGGCCAGGCTGTAGGTCGGGAAGTCCGGCGGCAACGCGACAGGCGCACGCTGCGGCTCGGGTGCGGCGTCCTCGTCACCATCGTCGAGCGGCTCGCGCGGCTCCTTCTGGCGACTGTCGCGTCCACGGCGGCGGTCGCGGCGGTCGCGGTGACGGTTGCGGTTGCCGCGTTCATTGTTGCCGCCGTTGCCATTGGCCGCGCCGCCGGCACTGGCACCATCGTCACCGGGAGCGGGGGCTTCTCCGGCAGACGTGTCGGCAGGCTGTGGTGCGGCTTCGGCAACAGGCGTCGAGGCGGGGGCGGGGGCGGCGTCGGAACGCGCCGCAACGGTCGTTGCGACCGGGGTATCGGTATCGTTTTCTTGCACGGGAATAGTCTCGCTGAGAGTGCGAGTGGGTCCAGGAAAAGGGCTGGATCAGAAATGGGCAGCGCGGAATCGCGCCGGCAGACGAGTGCACGTTAACACTGTGCGCGATGCGAGGTAAAGACGGCGCATGCCCGGGCGTTCATCCCGGTTGCGCCGCAGGCGGCCACCGCGCAGGGTGGCCGCGGCGGGGAGAGGGTCAGGCGACGCTCTCGACGAACTGGGTGAGCTGTGCCTTGCCCACGGCGCCGACCTGGGTGGCTTCCACCTTGCCGTCCTTGAACATCAGCAGCGCCGGGATGCCACGGATGCTGTAGTTGGCGGCGATGCGCTGGTTCTGGTCGACATTGACCTTGACCACCTTGACCTTGCCGGCATACGTGCTGGCCAACTCATCGACGATCGGCCCGATCATCCGGCACGGGCCACACCATTCGGCCCAGAAATCCACCAGCACGGGCAGATCGGATTGCAAAACCTGGGCTTCAAAGTCGGCCTCACCGACGTGGATCACGTTGTCACTCATCTGCGGACTCCTGCGAAACTGGCGCGCCAACGGCGCCTGATCGGCTACACTTGGGGGGCTTCGCCACCATTTCAAGACGCCGGCAATGCCGGCTCGCTTCGAAAGGGCAGTGTGGCGGCAAGCCTCCGATGCATGCAATACCGCCGACAGCCAAGGCGACACGTCCGGGCTCCCAGGCCGCTCTTTCGCATCACGACTTCCCTACGGGCGCATCCATTGATGGCCCCGTGGCGGCTCCATCCCATCCAGCGGTCGAACCGCTGCGTACCCTCAGGAAACCATGAGCGACAATCCGCTGACCGACATCCCCTTTTCCAGCCTGCCGCTGACGCCGGCCCTGCTGGCCGGCCTTGATCAGGCGGGTTTCACCCGCTGCACGCCGATCCAGGCGATGACCCTGCCCGTGGCGCTGGCCGGGCGCGACGTCGCCGGTCAGGCCCAGACCGGCACCGGCAAGACCCTGGCCTTCCTGGTGGCCGCCATCAATCGCCTGCTTACCCAGCCGGCGCTGGCCGAGCGCAAGCCGGAAGATCCGCGCGCGCTGATCCTGGCGCCGACTCGCGAGCTGGCGATCCAGATCCACAAGGACGCGGTCAAGTTCGCCTCCGACCTGGGTCTCAAGTTCGCCCTGGTCTACGGCGGGGTGGACTACGACAAGCAGCGCGCCCTGTTGCAGGCTGGTGCCGACATCATCATCGCCACCCCCGGCCGGCTGATCGATTACGTCAAGCAGCACAAGGTGGTCAGTCTGCACGCCTGCGAGGTCTGCATCCTGGACGAGGCCGACCGCATGTTCGACCTTGGCTTCATCAAGGACATCCGCTTCCTGCTGCGACGCATGCCGGCGCGCACCACGCGCCAGACCCTGCTGTTCTCGGCGACGCTGTCGCACCGCGTGCTGGAACTGGCCTACGAGCACATGAACGAGCCGGAAAAGCTCGTTGTCGAAACCGAGTCGATCACCGCCGCGCGGGTACGCCAGACGGTGTATTTCCCCTCCAACGAGGAAAAACTGCCGCTGCTGCTGGGCCTGCTGTCGCGCAGCGAGGGCGCGCGCACCATGGTGTTCGTCAATACCAAGGTGTTCGTCGAACGCGTGGCGCGGGCGCTGGAAAAGGCCGGCTACCGCGTCGGCGTGCTGTCGGGCGATGTGCCTCAGAAAAAGCGCGAAAGCCTGCTGCGCCGCTTCCAGGCCGGCCAGCTCGAAATCCTCGTGGCCACCGATGTCGCCGCGCGCGGCCTGCATATCGCCGGGGTCAAGTACGTCTACAACTACGACCTGCCCTTCGATGCCGAGGACTACGTGCATCGCATCGGCCGCACCGCGCGCCTGGGTGAAGAGGGTGACGCGATCAGCTTCGCCTGCGAGATGTACGCCATGAGCCTGCCGGACATCGAGGCCTATATCGAGCAGAAGATCCCGGTCGGTCAGGTCACCGCGGAACTGATGACCGCGCTGCCGCGCCCCGCGCGTGCGCCGCTGCCGGCCGGAGCCGACGGGGAAGATGAAGATGCCGATGGCGAAAGCATCGGCGAGATCTTCCGCGAGGTGCGCGAGCAGAAAGCCGCGGAGAAGGCCGGTGAACGCGATCGCGCCGCGAATCCGCGCAGGCGCCGCAGCCGATCCGGTGAGGGTGATGGGCAGCAGCGCGTGCGCCAGCATGGCGATGAGGCACGGCCCGCCGCACCCGAGGGCGAGGGCACGGGCGAGCCGCGCAGGCGCTCGCGCACGCGTCAGCCCCGCGATGGCGAGGCTCGCGCCAATGGCGCCAGCTCCGGCACAGTCGTCGCCGATGCGGCACCGGCGACGCCCGATGCGGGCAACGGCGAATCCGCGGCTACAGCACCGAAGAAGCGCCGCCGTCGCGGTGGCCGTCGTCAGCGTGAGGCGCGCGAGCGCGTCGAGGCACG
>CAZTXX010000049.1:4014-13268 GCA_964617405.1 uncultured Aquimonas sp.
GCCGCCGTCGCGGTGGCCGTCGTCAGCGTGAGGCGCGCGAGCGCGTCGAGGCACGGCTGCAGCACGGTGATCGTGCCGATACGACAACTGCAAGCCCGGCTGCTCCCGCGCCCACCGCAGCGCAGCCGGACAGCTTGCTGTCGCGTCTCAAAAAGCGCGTCGGGCGTTTCTTCAACCGTCCGCCGTCCCGCCACTGAGGCGCCGACGGCGGCCGCGTCACTCCTCTTTGGTTCCGCCAAAGGGAAACGCCCGGGGGAAAGGCGGTGCCGACATCATATGTCGGCCGCTGCGCTATCGGGCGCGATACGCGGGGTCGGCGGATCAGGGGCCAAAAAGCCGGAAGGCTGAGCGACGGCATGTTTCGAAGCCACCCGGGTCGCGATCAATGTTCCGGGGCTCATTCAAATTCCGCCGCCGGGGAATCGCGGTTTTCATGAGCGCGTCGCGGGTTTCGGGTAAACTTCGCGGTGCTTCAGGTGCTCGGGAAGCCGGTGTGAATCCGGCGCTGCCCCCGCAACGGTAAGCAGGCGTCCATCGCCCTTGCTCCTTCGAGGAGCCGCCACTGGCCGACAGGTCGGGAAGGCGGGTGATGCGGGTATCTTCCCACCTGCAAGCCCGGAGACCGGCCTGGAGTGCCCGCGACGTTTCGTCGTGGGCCACGTTGCGTCGCGGTGGGCGATGCAGGCGCCCGGGTCTGCCCGTTGCGGCATCCTGTGCGATCTGCTCCGGCCATCACGCGCCCGCCAGACCGCTCCGGAGAAACCCATGTTCCTGCCCCGACTTTCCCTGCTGGCCGCAGCACTCGCCATCACCCCCGCGCTTGCTCAACCGACCCGCGTGGCCGAGCCTGTCCTGGTTACCGCGGCACGTCTGCCACAGGCGCAGTCCGACGTGCTCGCGGCGGTGAGCGTGATCGACCGGGCCCGGATCGAGGCCAGCGGCAGCGTCGATGCACTCGACCTGTTGCGTCGCATTCCTGGCCTGGACGTGGTGCGCGGCGGCGGCCTGGGCCAGCAGACCAACGTGTTCATCCGCGGCGGCAATTCCAACCATGCGCTCATCCTGATCGACGGGGTACGCGTGGCGGCCCTGGGTACCGGCGCCTATGCCTGGGAGCAGCTGCCGCTGGCCCAGGTCGAGCGCATCGAAATCGTGCGCGGGCCGCGCGCTGCATTGTGGGGCGCCGACGCCCTGAGTGGGGTGATCCAGATCTTCACCCGGCGCGACGAGGGCCATCGCGTGGCGCTCACCGCCGGCAACCACGACACCTATGGCGTGGAAGCCGGCAGCGGCGTGCGCGGGGCGAACGGCGGGATGAGCGTGAGCGCCGGCTGGCTCGATACCCGCGGCACCAATGCCAGCCGCCCGACGAACTGGAGCTTCGATCCCGACCGCGACGGCGCGCTGTACCGCAACCTGGCCGTGCACGGCGACCTGTTGCTCGGCAGCCAGCGCCTGGAGGCCAACCTGCTGCACAACGACAACGACATCGAGTTCGACCAGGGCGAGTCGAACACCCGCCAGGACGTGTTCGGTGCCGCGCTGTCGGGCAGTCTGAGCGAGCGCTGGAGCCACCGGCTCAACCTCGGTGCCGGCCGCGACCGTCTGGATACCCCTGGATCCTTCACCCAATACCGTTCGCGCCGCAGCCAGGCGGACTGGCTGCATGCGCTGCAAACCGGTGCGCATGGCACGCTCAGCCTGGGTCTGTCGTGGCTCAACGAGAACGGCCGCCAGATCGATACCTTCTCGCAGGATGAGGTGTACGGCCAGTCGCGCCACACCGAGGCTGCCTTCGTGGCCTGGCAGGATCGCATCGGCTCGCACCTGCTGGAGGCGTCCGGGCGTTATGACGACAACAGCGTGTATGGCGGCAAGTCCAGTTTCGCCGGTGCCTGGGGCTGGGACGTCGGCGAAGCCGTGCGGCTGTCGGCGTCCTGGGGTCAGGGCTTTCGTGCTCCGACCATGAACGAGCTGTATTCGCCCGGTTTCGGCGGCTGGTATGCGGGCAATCCAGACCTTGCCCCGGAGCGCTCGGAGAGTACGGAGCTGGGTCTGCGCATCCAGGCGGGAAGCGCAAGCGAAGTGTCCTTGCGTGCCTTTCGCAACCAGCTCGATCACCTGATCGACTTCAGTGGTGCGCAGGCACAGGCCATCAATATCGCCCGCGCGCGCACCGACGGTGCCGAGATTGAATGGCGCTGGCAGCCGCCGAACTGGAACATCGAAGCCAATGCCACCTGGCAGGATCCGCGCAACCGCGATACCGATGAAGCCCTGCTGCGGCGCCCCGCGCGCAAGGCCGGCGCTTTGCTGGAGCGGGTCTGGGACGATGGCCGGCGCCTGGGCCTGGAATGGAACGCCGTATCGCGACGTCCTGATTTCGGCACCGAGCTGGGAAGCCATGCGGTACTGGCGCTGCGCGCCGGCATGACGCTGGCACCCGGCCTGCGTCTGGAAGGCCGCATCGACAATCTCCTCGACCGCGATTACACCCTGGTGGATGGTTACAACACACCCGGCATGACGGCGGTGGCGAGCCTGCGCTGGGAAGGGCGCTGATCGGCGGCGTGGGAGGTTGCGCCTGAATCCCGCAACCTCCCACGCGCGTTGCGGCGCTGCCGGTTCGCCGCCGGGCCAATCCGGCCAACGCCAGGTCATCGAGGCGCCCGTGCCTCCAGGTGCCGGTGAACTTTCGTGCGTATCCCCCAGTCGGGTCCTGCTGCTGGCCGTGTTGTGATGGCTGTCATAGAATCAACAGTCATAAAAATGATGATGGGTTCGCCATGCAACGATCGGAACCGTTTCCGACACCGCACAGCACGGCCGGCGCGGCGAAGCTCTCCGCCCGCAATTTTGCGCCGCGCCAACGTGCGTTGCTGGAGGGATTGCTCGGGTTTTTTTCCGACGAGTTTTCACGCAACATCGAGGTGATGCTGACCGAGCTGGAAACCCAGCTGTTCCGTTCGGCCGAGCACGCGCGCAGCAACGAGGTGCAGCGCGCGTTGCTGGAAACCCAGAAGAAGATCCGCGCCCATCGCGCGGCCTTGTTTCCCGCACTGCGTGAACGTATCGAGGCCGCCTTGGCAGGCATGGCCGATCCACCCGTGGTGGTGGAGGAAGCCACCGTCCAGCGCCAGTTTTCCGAGCTGGCCCTGGTGGATACCGGGGCCATGGACGAGGCCGTGGCGCTGAAGGAAATCGCCACCCGCGCCGAAATCCGCAACAGCCTGCCGCTGTTCCTGCTGGGCCAGCGTCTCGGTGTGGTGGTAGGGCGCCCGGCCTTCGATGCCGAGCGTCTGCCCATCGGTCCGCGTGCGCTTTGCAAGATGCTGGCCGAAGCCATCGGCGTGTTCGAGCTGGATCCCGAGCAGCGTGGCACGGTGTTCACCCAATTCGACCGCAGCGTGCTGCAGTTTTTCGGCCCGTTCCTTGAAACGCTGAACAACTATCTGATCCAGCAGAAGATCCTGCCGCACCTGACCTATGTGGCACCGCGCAGCAAGACGCCGCAGCGGCGTCGCGAGGCGCCAGCGACGCGCGCCCCGCAGGAGCCGGAGCAGCCGCAAGCAGCGACAGAGGCCGATGCCGCCGTCGCGCCGCCCGCCGGTCCCGGCCTGTTCCCGCCACTTCCTGAAGCCCCGGGCGCGACACATGCAGCTCCACCACCGCTCACGCACGGGGCGGTGCCAGCACCAACCCCGGCACGCGGTCTGTTCCCACCATTGCCAACGGCCCCGCCCAGGGGCGGTCAGGCACAGGGCGCCGCCGTGCAGCCCCCCTCGCAGGGAGGCCCCGGCACCTTGCCCTGGAATCTGTCCGGACAGGGGGGCGGGGAAGAAGATGCCGCTGCCGACGTCGCACTGTTCGACACCTTGCGGCGCCTGCTGGCGGGCCGGCGCAGCCTGCTGCAGCGTCTGCGGCCCGCTGGCACGGGCGCCGGCGGGCCGGCGGCGACGCCACATCAGGTGCAGGAGGGTCTTGGCCGCATCCAGCAGCGCCTCAACGCCGAGCGCGCCAAGGGCGTGCGCATGGGTGCCATGCCCGATGTACGTCGTGAGCTCAATGCCCAGCTCGCGGCATTCGCCTCCAACGGGCAACTTCCCCAACTTACCGGCGAACAAGGCGACACGGTCGATCTGATCGACATGCTGTTCGACCAGATCGGGCATGAAGTGCGTCCACAGTCGCCGGGAGGTCAGCTGCTTGGGCAGCTGCAACTGCCCTTGCTGCGCCTGGCCTTGCAGGACTCGGATTTCTTCACCGCGCGCAGCCACCCGGCACGCCAGTTGCTGACCGCCATCGCGGAAACCAGCGCGTACTGGAGCAGTGAGGAAGAAGCCGACCGCGACCTGATCGAGAAGATGGCCGGCATGGTGCAACGGGTTTGCGAGGACCCGAAAGCCGATGACGGTCTCTTCCGCGAACTGGTCTCCGATCTGAGCGGCCATCTGGCCACCCAGCAGCGGCGTGCCGAAGTGGCCGAGCGGCGTCATGTGGAAGCGGCGCGGGGTCGGGAAAAACTCGAAATCGCGCGCCTCAAGGCGGAAGAGGCGATCGAGGGTCTGGTCGCGGGCAAGGCGGTTCCGAAATTCCTTGCGACCTTGCTCGAACAAGTCTGGGCCGATGTGCTGGCACTGGCATTGCTGCGCGGAGGGGATGATGCTCCCGCTTTCCAGAAATACCTGACGATCGCCGAACGCCTGATTTCCGCCTCGCTCCCCGGGGCGGAGCGCGTGGTGTTCAAGCCGGTGGAACTGGCGCAGTTGCGTGGCGACATCGAGACCGCGTTGGCCCAGGTGGGCCACACCGGCGAGGAAGCCAGTGCCTTCTGTACCCGGCTGCTCTCGGTGATCGGTGAGGAGCCGGCGGCGCAGGCACCGGGTGCGGCGGTTGTCGAACAGGCTTCACGCACCGAACTGACGCTCAAGCTGCGCAACCGCGCACGCCTCGGCGAAGACGTGAAGGCCAGCGGTGGCGCGACGGGAATCAAGAAGGCCGAAAAGGGTCCGCCGCTTACGCCGGAAGAGCAGGTCTGGCACGATCGCCTGCGGCGCATGCCGTTCGGCACCTGGTTCGATTTCACCACCAACCAGCAGGGTGACAAGGCGCGTCGTCGCCTGTCCTGGTACAGCACGGTTACCGGCCACTGCCTGTTCGTCAACCACCGTGGCCAGCGCGCCGGCGAGTACACCTTGTCCTGGATGGCACGCGAGCTCAATCGAGGCAACGTGCTGCTGGTGGATCAGGAGCAGGGCTCCATCGTGGATCGCGCCTGGAAGGCCATCGTTTCGGCGTTGCGCACATTTGCCGGTGGCGAGGCCCAGCCCACTGCCACGCCCACCCCCGCCACATCCTGAGGAACCCCATGAGTCAGGAATACCGTCGCGCCAAGCGCAAGCAGGTGTCCGAGCGCATCGATGTCACCGACACCCTGCTGGAATCCGTGATTGGCCTGATAGGCAACATCTCCGAATCGGGCGCGATGCTGCTGGCCAACCGGGAGGTGTGTGAGGACGCCCTTTACCAGTTGAGCTTCTCGGTGACCGACACCGGCGGCAACCGACGCGAGGTCAACGTCGGTGCGCACCAGCTCTGGTCCGAGCCGGCCAATACCCCCGGCCAGCAGTGGGTCGGCTTCCGCTTCATCGACATCAGTCCGCAGGATCTGGCCGTGCTGCGCATCTGGATCGATTTGCCGGGCAGCCAGTACGTCTGATTGCCCGATGCCAGGCCCGGCGCCGGGTTCGGAATGGCGTACGTGGCTTCCTTCACGGGACACGGGGCAGCGCTTCGACCATCTTTGCGCACTCCCGTACCGGATCACCCGACTGGAGTTTCCATGGATCCCGCACCGCTTTATGCCCAGCATCTTGCCACCCTGCTCGCCCGCGTGGAGACCGCGCTCGCGCGCAGCGGGCACGACCACCTGCTGATCGCCTCCGGTGTGCTCAAGCACCGGTTCCTGGATGACTTCCCCTATCCGTTCACGGTCAACCCGCACTTCCAGCACGTGGCGCCCTTGCCCGGCCACAGTGATGGCTGGATCGCGATCACGCCCGGCAAGAAACCGATGCTGGTTTACCACCAGCCGGCCGATTACTGGCACCTGGCACCGGCCGCGCCGGAGGGCATCTGGGTGGAGCATTTCGACCTGCGCGTGATCCGCAACCCGGAAGAGGCCACCTCACATCTTCCCAGGGACGGGCGACGCGCGATCGTCGGCGAGGCCGATGCCGCGCTGAAGGATTTCGTCCCCAACAATCCGCAGCCGCTGCTCGATTACCTGCATTACCACCGCGCCTTCAAGACGCCCTACGAGCTGGCCTGCATGCGTGAGGCCTCGCGTCGCGCCACGCGCGGGCATGTCGCGGCGGCGGCGGCGTTCCGCGACGGTGCTTCGGAATTCGGGATCAACCAGGCCTATCTGGGCGCCTCGCAGCAGGGCGAGGCCGAGCTGCCCTACGGCAATATCGTGGCGCTCAACCAACATGCCGCCGTGCTGCATTACCAGTATCAGGAACGCATCGTTCCCGCGCGTTCGCGCTCCTTCCTGATCGATGCCGGCGCCACGCACCTCGGCTATGCCAGCGACATCACGCGCAGCTATGGGGATGGCGATGAGCGTTACGAGGCCCTGATCGCCGGTGTCGAGCACGCCCAACTGGCTCTGGTGGACCAGGTGCGTGCCGGGCGCGATTACCGCGACATCCACCTCGACGCCCACCGCCGGCTCGCCGGCGTGCTGCAGGATCTGGGCGTGGTGAGAATGAGCCCGGAAGCGCAGCTTGAAACCGGCGTCAGCTCGGCCTTCTTTCCACATGGCATCGGACACCTGATCGGCCTGCAGGTGCACGATGTGGCCGGTTTCGCCGCCTCCGATTCGGGTGGCACGGTCGACAAGCCCGCAGGCCACCCCTTCCTGCGTCTCACCCGCACCCTGGCCCCGGGCATGGTGGTGACGATCGAACCGGGGCTGTACTTCATTGACCTCCTGCTCGCCCCGTTGCGTGCCGGGCCGCACGCCGCGGCCATCGACTGGGCGCAGGTGGAGCATCTCGCGCAGTTCGGCGGGGTGCGCATCGAGGATGATGTGGTCTGTACCGAAGGCGCACCGGAGAACCTCACACGCGACGCGTTTGCCATGCTCTGATGCCGATCCGCGATAATGTGGTCCGGCGTCCGCCCTTGGTACGCAGCAGGAGATCGTCGTGGAATACCGCCCCTTGGGCCGCACCGGCCTGTCCATCGCACCACTGGTACTGGGTGGCAACGTATTCGGATGGACCTGTGATGCGGCGAGTTCCTTCCGCGTGCTCGATGCCTTCATGGACGCCGGTTTCAACCTGATCGACACCGCCGATGTCTATTCGCGCTGGGCGCCGGGGAATACGGGGGGTGAGTCGGAAACCCTCATCGGTCAATGGTTGCGCCGGCGTGGTCATCGTGACGGTGTGCTGATCGCCACCAAGGTCGGCTCCGACATGGGCTTGGGTCACGTCTGCCTGCGGCGCGATTACATCCTGGAGGCGGTGGAGGCCTCGCTGCGCCGACTCAACGTGGATTGCATCGATCTCTACCAGTCGCACTGGGTGGATCCCGACACACCGGTCGAGGAAACCTTGTCCGCCTTCCAGACCCTGATCGAACAGGGCAAGGTGCGCGCCATCGGTGCCTCCAATTACCGCACGCGGCGCCTGCTCGATGCGCTCGAGACCGCCCAGCTCAATGGCCTGCCGGCCTATCAGACCTTGCAACCGCCCTACAACCTGATGCAGCGCACCGAGTTCGAGGGCGAGCTCTCCGCGTTGTGTCAGCACGAGGGGATGGGTGTCATCAGCTACTACGGCTTGGCGTCGGGTTTCCTCACCGGCAAGTACCGCAGTCTGGCGGATGCGAAGGACCGCGCACGGGGCGATGCGGCACAAAAACACCTGGCTGCGCCGCAGGCGGGCGCCGTACTGGCGGCGCTCGACCAGCTCGCGCAAAAGCATGCCGCCACGCCCGCACAGATCGCACTCGCCTGGGTTCTGGCCCAGCCCGGCATCACGGCACCGATCGCCAGCGCCACCACGGTGGTACAACTGGACGAGCTGCTTGGCGCCACCGCGCTCACGCTCGACCCCGACGACCTCGCCCTGCTCGACACCGCCAGCACCCCGCCATCACCTCTCCCCACCCCTGGAGCCTGACATGCTCGATTCGGTCATCGCACCTTCCATCCTCTCGGCCGACTTCGCACGCCTGGGCGAGGAGGTCGACGCCGTGCTCGCCGCCGGCGCCGACTGGATCCACTTCGACGTGATGGACAACCACTACGTCCCCAACCTCACCATCGGCCCGATGGTGTGCGAGGCGCTGCGCCGGCACGGCGTCACCGCGCCGATCGACGTGCACCTGATGGTGCAGCCGGTCGATGCGCTGGTGCCGCAGTTCGCCAAGGCCGGCGCCACCGCGATCAGCTTCCACCCCGAGGCCAGCGCGCACGTGCACCGCACCATCCAGGCCATCCGTTCGCATGGCTGCAGCCCCGGCATCGTGCTCAATCCCGCCACCCCGCTGGAAGTGCTCGACTGGGTGCTCGACGATATCGACCTGATCCTGGTGATGTCGGTCAATCCCGGTTTCGGCGGTCAGGAGTTCATTCCCGCGATGCTGGAGAAACTGCGCCGCATCCGCGCCATGATCGACCGCAGCGGCCGCAAGGTCCGCCTGCAGGTGGACGGTGGCATCAAGACCGACAACATCCACGAAGCCGCCTACGCCGGCGCCGACACCTTCGTCTCCGGTTCGGCCATTTTCGGCGCCAGCGACTATGCGCAGGTGATCGACACCATGCGCCGCGAGATCCAGCGCGCGCGTGATCGCGCCACCGGATATTTCACCTGATCGCCACGCACAGGCACGTCCCATGACCGACCCAAGTTTCGCCACCACCGACCTGTGCGATACCCACGAGGGCGCCGTGCAGGTGCTGACCCTGCCCTGGCTGGACCTTGGCGGGCGCACCGCCTTCCACGGCCGGGTTTCCACGCTCAAGGCCTACGAGGACAACTCCAAGGTGCGCGAGGCCGTGGCCGAACCGGGCCACGGGCGTGTGCTCCTCGTCGATGGCGGGGGTTCAATGGCGCGCGCCATGCTTGGCGACCTGCTCGCGGCGAAAGCCGTGGAGAATGGCTGGGAAGGCATCATCATCGTTGGCGCCATCCGCGACAGCGCCGCCATCGCCCCGATGGACCTGGGCGTCAAAGCCC
>CAZTXX010000050.1:0-3184 GCA_964617405.1 uncultured Aquimonas sp.
CGGGATGCGCGTGGTCTGCTCGTCGATCCGCTCCAGGTGCAGGTGGTACAGGATGTCGGGCAGCGCGGCGATGATCTCGGTACGGGCTTCGAGACTGATCGGGGCATCGTCCTCGTCGAAGTCTTCGTCGTCGAAGTCATCCTCATCGAAGTCGTCGTCGAAGTCCTCGTCTTCGATGTCTTCCGCACCGGGCAGATGATCCAGCGCCGGCAATTCGAAGTCGTCATCGTCGAACAGGTCGAAGTCGTCCTCGTCGTCTTCCGCCAGATCCTCGAGCTCGTCGATCATGTCCGAATCGAAACGCGGGAGCAGGTCGAAGATGTCCATCACCGCCAGACCGAGTTCCGGGTTGCGGTCCAGGCGCGCCTCCCATTCGTCGGTACGCAGGCCGTAGGCCGAGGCAAAGCCCAGTGCCCACGCGGCACCGATGACGTCGTCCTCGTCGTCGTCCGATTCCCCGTCCTGCACTTCGTCCGATGGTGCGGCGCCGGCGCCGGCGGAGGCCGGGGATGCGGTTTCATCCTGCTCCTGCGCCACATCCTCTTCCCAGGCCGCATCCCAGCCTTCCATCAGCGGCGAGACAGCGGCGATCAGCGGCAGGCATTGCGCCGGGTCGCTGGTGGCACCGCGCAGGATGCGTTCCTGGGTGGCGTCCCACATCAGGGCGAGCAACCCGTCGAGTTCTTCGGAGACTTCTTCCGGGTCGGTGCCGGTCACCATCTGCATGAGCTCGGCGCGCTCCAGTGGGGCGCCGGGTGAAACCAGGGCGCCGCTGAACAGACCGTCCACGGCCTCCAGCGGCATGCCGCCACGCGGCAGGCATTCGTCGAGCAGGAGCTGGCTGAGGCGGAGGATCGCGTCGCTGTCGAAACGAACGCGTCGCACGGGAGGAGTGATGGCAGGCATGGCGTGGTCAGTAGGCAAATTCGGTGAAGACAGGGTCGATGTTCCCACCCCAGCGTCCGTGGAACAGTTCAAGCTTGCGTTCGGCCGGGGTCTGGTTGGCAAGCGCATGTTCGAACAAGGGGGCCAGGTGCAGGACTTCGTCTTCACCATGGCGATTGAGCCGGGCGCGACGCCTGAGGCCGGCTTCTGAAATTTCCAGGGCCTGCAGCGCCAGTTCACGCACGGTGGCGCCGCGCAAGGGCAGCTTGAAGCCGTGGCGCGGCACCCCGTCACGCAGCGCGTGGCGCTCTTCCGGGGTGAAATCCTTCACCAGGTCCCAGGCCGCATCGAGTGCGGCATCGTCGTACAGCAGCCCGGTCCAGAACGCCGGCAAGGCACAGAGCCGGTTCCAGGGACCACCATCGGCGCCGCGCATTTCCAGATAGGTCTTGAGCCGCACCTCCGGGAAGGCGGTGGTCATATGGTCGGACCAGTCGCGCAAGGTGGGCAGCTCGCCGGGCCGCCCGGGCAGGCGTCCGGCGAGAAACGCCCGGAAGTCCTGCCCGGCCACATCGATGTAGGCATCGTCGCGGTGGATGAAATACATCGGCACCTGGAGCAGGTAGTCGACATAGCGCTCGAAACCGAAACCATCCTCGAACACGAAATCGAGCATGCCGGTACGGTCGGGGTCGGTATCGGTCCAGATGTGCGAGCGATAGCTGAGGTAACCGTTCGGCCGCCCTTCGGTGAAGGGCGAGTCGGCGAACAGTGCGGTGGCCACCGGCTGCAAGGCCAGCGAGACACGGAACTTCTTGACCATGTCGGCTTCGCTGGCGAAGTCGAGGTTGACCTGCACCGTGCAGGTGCGGGTCATCATGTCGAGCCCGAGCTGGCCGACGCGCGGCATGTAGTCGCGCATGATCCGGTAGCGGCCCTTGGGCATCCAGGGCATGTCCCCGCGCCGCCACTTGGGCTGAAAGCCCATGCCGAGAAAGCCGATGCCCAACGGTTCGGCCACCGTTCTCACCTCCTGCAGGTGGGAGGTGGTCTCGATGCAGGTCTGGTGGATGGTTTCCAGTGGCGCGCCGGACAATTCCAGCTGCCCGGCCGGCTCCAGGGTGACCGAGGCGCCGTTGCGCGTCAGCGCGATCAGGCGCCCGTGCTCTTCCACCCGCTGCCAGCCGAACCCGGCCAGCCCTTCCAGCAGCGCGGCGATGCCGCGCTCGCCTTCGTAGGGCGGTGGACGCAAGGCCTGTTCCGGCCCGGTGGCCGCGCCAGGCAGGTAGAAACCGAACTTTTCGTGCTCGGTGCCGATGCGCCAGTCGGCCACCGGCTTGCAGCCGACTGCAAGCGATTCCACCAGTTGCGTGCGGCTCTCGATCGGGGTTTCTTTGGCGGAACTGGGGCCGGACATGGTCGATCTCGAAGCTAGGAGGCGAAGCATGGTGGCTACCCCGGCCATGCGCAAGACACCAGCATGAATCGCTCCGTGGCCACCCCGCGCCCGGGCATTGTTCCCGGCCGCTTCGGGCCTTATCGTGCCCTGCCATGAGAACCTTGCCCCCATCCGCGCCCTTGCGCGAAGAAGTCGCCAACGCCCTCACCCACGGTCTCGGCGCTGCCGCGGCGCTGGCCGCCGGCGCGGTGCTGATCACCCTGGTGGCCCAGCACGGCGATGGCTGGCAGTTGGCGGGAACCATCGTGTTCTGCGCTTCGCTGCTGCTGCTCTATGTCGCCTCCACGCTGTACCACGCGATCCCTTTCCCGACCGCCAAGGCGCGCCTCAAGGTGTTCGACCATTGCGCCATCTACGTGCTGATCGCGGGGACATACACGCCGTTCACCCTGATCGGCCTGCGTGGTGCCTGGGGCTGGAGCCTGTTTGCGGTGATCTGGTCGTTGGCGGTGGCCGGCGTGGTGTTCAAGCTGTTCTTCACCGGGCGCTTCAAGCTGGTGTCCACACTGATCTATGTCGGCATGGGTTGGCTGGTGCTGGTGGCCATCGTTCCGATGACGCGCGCGCTCGACGCCTGGGCGCTGGGCTGGTTGTTCGCCGGTGGCGTGGCCTATACCGCCGGCACGATCTTCTACCTCAGCCGCCGCATCCGCTATGCGCATTCGATCTGGCATGGTTTCGTACTGGGCGGCAGCGCCTGCCATTTCCTCGCGGTGACGAGCCAGGTGCTCGGCTGAAGTTCGGCCGCCACGTCGCGCGCGGGCATTTGGCCGGATCCCACAACGCGAACGCCCCGACCGGGGTCGGGGCGTTCCAGGGCGCATCGATCTATGGTGCCGA
>CAZTXX010000050.1:3284-9252 GCA_964617405.1 uncultured Aquimonas sp.
CGAACGCCCCGACCGGGGTCGGGGCGTTCCAGGGCGCATCGATCTATGGTGCCGATGTCAGGAATCGAAGTTGCCGCGGAAGATCGTGGCCGAGGAAGGCTCGGTGGATGTGCCTGAGCGGCTTACTACCTCGGATGGCTCGAACGACATCGACATGATGACGGTGTCGGGCTCGTGCAAGGCGTCGGGCGAGATGCCCTCGTGCTGGCCCGGGCCGGGCAGCAGGCTGAACAACACGGCGAACGCGCCAACACCCGCAGCCAGCGCCAGGCTGCGGCGCAGCACGACCCGGAACGGGCGTACCACCGGCTTGCGGGCCTTGGCCACATCGGCTTCCAGCGCCGCGATATCGGCTTCCAGCGCGATGAGGGTGCGTGCGATGTCGGCATCGCGCGCGGAGCCTGCAACGCGGTCGAGCGGCGCGACTTCATCGGCCGGCGCGCCATGGCCTGCCAGCACGGCCAGGATGTCCTCCGCCTGCGGCGCGGTGGCACCTGCCTGCGTGGCTTGGCGATACAGGGCCTTGATGCGTGCCTCGTCCATGTTCATTCCTCCAGACCTTCCTCGCGCATGCGCGCCTTGACCTCATCCAGCCCGCGATAGATCAGCTTGCGAGCCGCATCCAGCGTCAGTCCGCAGACATCGGCCGTTTCCTGCAGACCGAAGCCTTGCAGGTAGAGTTGCAACGGGCGGCGCCTGCGAACCGGCAACTGTCCGATGCAACGTGCGACAGCTTCCACCTTGATGGTTTCCGCCGCTGCGGTATCGGGGCCGGGGCCACTGCCTGCCAACTCAACGCCACCGTCTTCGGCATCGGGGAGCGGGTCGGCGGCACGCACCTGTGCACGTCGTACCGCATCGACGATCGTCGTGACGACCACTCGCTGGATGTAAGACGCAGGAAACTCCGCGTTTGGGTCACGTTCGAGCGCCTTCCAGAGCCGGATGCGCACTTCCTGCTCCACGTCATCGGGGTCGATTCCGTGGATATTCAATGCATTGGACGCGATCTGGGCGCGCACGCGCGAAGCGAAGCGCGTCAGCAATTCATTCAGCTTGTGGTCCAGACCCGCGCTCATGGCTCGCCGCGTGGCGCGGTGGGCGCCTCTCCGACGACCGGTTGCCAAGGCGTGTCGGCCACGGTGCGGGTGCCGCTGCGGGCGGGATGGAAGGCATCAAGCAGGTAGAGCGGGCGCGCCTTGGACTCGACGTAGAGCCGGCCGAGGTATTCGCCGATCACACCCAGCGCCATCAACTGCATGCCGCCGAGGAACAGGATCACCGCCATCAACGAGGGATAACCCGCCACCGGATTGCCGAACACCAGGGTCTTGATGATGATCCACAGGCCGTAGCCAAAGGCCAGCAGCGCGGTGATCAGACCGATGTAGGTGGCCACACGCAAGGGTGCGGTGGAGAACGAGGTGATGCCCTCGAGCGCGAAGTTCCACAATTTCCAGTAATTGAACTTGGTGTCACCGGCCAGACGCGGGTCGCGGCGGTAGGGCAGCGCGTATTGGCGGAACCCGATCCAGGCGAACACGCCTTTCATGAAGCGCTGGCGTTCGCGCAGACCACGCAGGGCGTCGACGGCGCGCCGCGACATCAGGCGAAAATCGCCGGTATCGGGCGGGATGGGCGTGGCCGAGAGCCGTTGCATGACGCGATAGAAAGCGGCTGCGGTCGCACGCTTGAGCCAGGTCTCGCCTTCACGTGCCAGGCGCTGGCCGTAGACGACATCGAAACCTTCGCGCCATTTGGCGAGGAACTGCGGAATCAGCTCGGGCGGGTCCTGCAGGTCGGCATCGATCATCACCGCCACATCGGCGTCGAGCTGGTCGAGCCCGGCGGTCATCGCCGCTTCCTTGCCGAAGTTGCGCGCCAGCTTGAGGCCACCGACGCGGGCATCGTCCGCGACCAGCCCGGCGATGATCCGCCAGGTGTCGTCACGGCTGCCATCGTCCACGTAGAGCACGCTGGCATCGACCTCCAGGCCATCGAGCACGGCCATCAGCCGGGCATGGAACTGCGCCAGCACGGCTGCCTCGTTGTAGGCCGGCACCACCACGGCGAGTGTCGGGTGCGGCGGGCTGGGGTGGTCCATCGTCAAACTCCTGGGAGGGCGCGCATGTTACTTTGCCGGAGCATCCACGCCACAGCATTCCGTCAGCCAGCCCGGTCCGCCCAACTGCACCATCTGGCGCTCGATCCAGTGCTGACGGCGCAACAGGTACGGTGTGGGTTTGCGTGCATCGAACTGTCTCGGATTGGGCAGTACCGCCGCCAGCATCGCGGCCTGGCGTGCGTCGAGCCGGGCTGCATCGGTGCCTAACAGTTGCCGCGACGCCGCCTGCGCACCATAGATGCCATCGCCGAATTCGGCGATGTTGGCATAGACCTCCAGGATGCGCCGCTTGGGCCATGCCACCTCGATGGCCAGGGTGTAATAGGCCTCGATACCCTTGCGCAGCCAGCTGCGCCCGTTCCACAGGAAGAGGTTCTTGGCCACCTGCTGGCTGATGGTGCTGGCGCCGCGCATCCGCGCACGATTGCCCTTGGCGGCGATGACCGAGGAAATGGCATCCAGGTCGAAGCCGTGGTGGTGGGGAAAGTTTTGATCCTCCGCCGCCACCAGGGCGATGGCGAGCTGGGGCGAGATGTCGGCCAGGTCGGCCCATTCGTGCTGCAGGCTGAAACCATCCTGGCCGCGCGCCTCCCAATGGCGCGCCAGCATGAAGGCGCTGGTCGGCGGATCGACAAAGCGCAACAGGAGAACCGGCGCAAGGCTGGCCAGGAAGGCGGCCAGTACCAGCAGGGCGAGCCGTCGCGGCCAGCGACGCCGCCGTCTCACCGGAAAAGCCCCGGCCACACGTGCCCGGCCGCCTTGAAGGCGGGCGCCCGCGTCGCCATAGTCCGGGAACTTCCCCCGAACCGATGCCGATGTCCACGCTTGCCCAACGCCACGATGATGTCCTCCACCGTTTCCTGATCCAGTCTGCCAGCGTACGCGGGGTGCTGGTGCGCCTGCACGAAAGCTGGCGCACGGTACGGGCCGCGGACGACTACCCGCCCGCGGTGACGCGCCTGCTGGGCGAGGCACTGGCCGCGGTGGCCTTGTTCGGCGGGCACACCAAGATCGATGGCCGGCTTTCATTGCAGGTCAAGGGTGGGCCGGCGCTGCGCACCGTGTTCGCGGAATACCGTCATCCCGGTTTGCTGCGCGGCCTGGCACACTGGCAGGCACCGGTGCCCGAGCCGCTGACACCACGCCAGTTCGGCGAGGATGCGCTGCTGGCGTTGACCATGGAGACAACACCGCCCGGGCGACAGGAGCCGGTGCGTTACCAGGGCCTGGTGGGGCTGGATGCCGACAGTCTGGCGCAGGCCTGCGAGGGGTACTTCTCGCGCTCCGAACAGCTTCCCACCCGTCTGTTGCTGGCGCAACGCGGCGATCAGGTAGCCGGACTTCTGCTGCAGGTTCTTCCAGGGCAATCACCGGGCGACGACGACTGGCAACGGCTCGGCATGCTGCTGGACACGGTGAACGAAGACGAGTTGCTCAGCGTGCCGGCGGAAGCCCTGCTCTACCGCCTGTTCCACGAGGACGGCGTCGAACTGTTCGACGGGCAGCCGCTGGAATTTGGCTGCACCTGTTCGCGCGATCGTGTGGCGGGAATGCTGCAGGGGCTGGGCGAGAGCGAGGCCCTGGCTGCGCTGCAAGGCGACGTGGCCACGATCACCTGCGAGTTCTGCGGGCACAGCTACGCCTTCGACCGGGTCGACATGGCCGCCTTGTTCCTAGAACCGCAGGCTCCGGGCCCATCCACGCCCCAATGAACCGGCATCCCGTCGGTCAATCGCGCGCCGACAGGCCGGCCTCCAGCAGGTTGTGCACCGATGCCGGACGCGCCAAAAGGAAACCCTGCCCGCAGGTGTCCGCCCCCAGTTGCTTCACCAGGCGCAACTGCTCGGCGGTTTCGATGCCCTCGGCGATGATTTCCAGGCCCAGCTCGGTGCCAAGTGCGTGGACAGCGCGCAACACCGTGGGCGAATTGCCCGGGTTTTCACTGTCCAGCGGGCTGATGAACGAGCGGTCGATCTTGAGGGCCTGCAACGGGAACTGGTGCAGGTAGCTGAGCGAGGAATAGCCGGTACCAAAATCGTCAAGCGCGATGGAAATGCCGTGCCGGTTCAAGCGATCCATCAGGCTGCGGCTGTAGGCCGGGTCTTCCAGCAGCACCCGCTCGGTGATCTCGATGCGCAACTGCGCCGGATTCAAGCCCACCCCGTCCAGCCGGCGCAGCAGGGTGTCGATGAACTGCGGTGAGCGCAGGTGGCGTGCGCCCACGTTGATGCCCAGATAGGCCTGCGACCCCAGCAGGGTTTCGGCCTGCGCGAACGCGCTGTCGAACACCTGCCAGTCGATCTCCTCGGACAGCCCCGATTCCTCGGCCTGGCCCAGGAACGTGGCCGGCGTCAGCACGCCGAGCTGCGGATGGCGCCAGCGCAGCAGAGCCTCGAAGCCGGCAATACGCCCGTCGTCGAGGCGGAAGATGGGCTGGAACACCGGCTCGAACTCGCGTCGCGCGATGGCGCGCCGCAGGTTGCCTTCCAGTTCCATCTGCGAGAGCACGTGGCTGCGCAGGGTTTCATCGAAGGTTTCGAAGCGGCGCCGGCCATTGGCCTTGGCGCGGTACAGCGCGGCATCGGCATCGCGCAGCAGCTCTTCGGCGGTGCGGTAGTGGGGTTGCGCCACGGCGATGCCGAGACTGACCGAGCTGTAGATGTCCTTGCCGGTCACGTGCAGCGGATCTTCGAAGGCGGCGAGGATGCGTTCAGCCAAGCCAAGTGCCGCCGCCTGGGCGTCGGCGGCGCACAGCAGGATCGCGAACTCGTCGCCGCCGAGGCGGGCGATCAGCGCACCGTGCGGCAGTTGCGCGTGCAACCGGGTACCGGCGGCCTTCAGCAGCTCGTCACCGGTCAGGTGGCCTACGGAGTCGTTCACCACCTTGAAGCGGTCGAGATCCAGGAACAGTACGGCAAACTCGCAGGCCGGATCGCGCCGGTAGGCGTCCAGCGCTTCGCCCATACGCGCCAACAGCAGGCTGCGGTTGGGGAGACCGGTGAGCGCATCGTGCAGAGCGGCATGGCGCAGGCGTTGTTCGGCGCGCTCACGTTCGGCGATTTCATGGCGCAACGCCTGGTTGATCGAGGCCAGCGCCTCGGTGCGCTCGCGTACGCGCCGCTCCAGTGCGGCGTTCGCCTCGCGCAGCGAATCGGCCTGCTGTTTGCGTTGCAACGCATTGGCCACGTGGTAGGAAACGAAGGTCAGCAGATCCTGGTCTCGCTGGCCGAAACCGTGTTCCTCGTCGTAACTCTGGGTGGCCATCACCCCGACGGTGTGGCCATCGTAGATCAGCGGAACCCCCAGCCAGACCGTGGAGCGCGCGCCCAGCAGGGCGATGTCGCCACGTTCCTCCATCGCATCCAGAATCGGACGCGTCGCCAGCAGCGGCCGGCCGGTACGCAGCACGTATTCGGTAGCGCCCGTGCTCAGCTCGCGCGATGGCCGGGCGAAATCGCGCTCGTCCATGGAATAGGGGAACTCCAGGTGCCGGCCGTCTTCGGCAAGCAACGCGATATAAAAATTGCGCGCATAGATCAGTTCACCGATCACCCCGTGCAGGGCACGATAGAACGCGTCCAGACTGCCGCTGGTCGAACCGAGCTCGGCGATCCGGAACAGCGCGGCCTGCAGCTTCTCGGCACGCTCACGCTCCTGCACCTGGCGTTGCAAGGTCTGGTTGACTGTGCGCAGGTCTTCGGTCCGTTCCTGTACGCGCCGCTCCAGTTCCTCATGTGATCGCAGACGCTGCAACAGGGTGGCCACGTGCTGGGCCACGAAGTTCAGCAGCGTACGATCCTTCTCCAGGTAGCGCCGGCGCCGGTCGTAGCTTTGCACCACCAG
>CAZTXX010000050.1:9352-10719 GCA_964617405.1 uncultured Aquimonas sp.
TTTTCCGCGTACATCAGGCTGGCGACGATGCGGTGCAGTTCGGCCAGCACCTCGCCCATCTCCAGTCCGCCACTGGCCAGATCGGCGATCCGGTAAAGCGCCCACTGGATGCGCTCGGCTTCCGCCAGCTGTTCCAGCGCCTGGCTCAACCGTTCCAGTTCCAGGGCGCTGGGCAGGCGATGCGCCAGCAGGCGGGCGGCTCCGGCCAGGGCCTCTTCTTCCGAGCGTCCCGGCGAACCGTGCAGCCGGGTGGCCAGGACTCCCAGCCGGTTGTCACCTTCGGCCAGCAACTGGATCCGCCAACCCGTCGGGGCCGGTATCGGGTTGCCTTGCCAGCAGGCCTGTGCCAGCGGATCCGCGCTGTCGCGCTCGACCGTCCCGACCGTCGAGTGCCACTGGATCCCGCCCGTCGCATCACGCAGGTAGAGCGCGTGGCCGCGTGCGTCGGCGCGCTCCCGGGACCAGCCGAGCAACGAGTCGAGCAGCGACTGGATGCGATTGCCCGAAAGCACCAGTTCGGTGCGTGCCACTTCCGTGCGTGTTGCCGCGCTTCCGATCAATGAGGAAATGTCGCCTTGCTGCATTGTTCGCCACTCTGGCATCCCTGCGCGGCTTGCCGCCGGATTCACCTCGCGCGGCCGTCAAACCTTTCGGTGCCGGTGCGCTTCATCCGTGCCGGCCAGCGCGCTGGGTTGTCGCGGCATGTTGAACGGGTTGCTAGTGTCACGTCTGGCCCCGATCCTGTCCATGCCCTGGTTCACAGGACGCAGACGGCCTTTCCGGCTGACGCCCGGCACGGCGTTGGCGTGCTGAACAGCAGGTCTCGAAGTAGCCGCGGCGAATTGTTAAGCGGAGGTAAAAAGCGCTAGAATTGCGCACAGCACCATCGCGCACGCTCGCGGAACTTCGCGGCTTTCCAGGCATCCAAAGACCACCATGTCCAGCCCCTCCTCCCGCCTCGCTCCCGCCGTTCTGCGCCTGGCGTTGGCGTGGGTGCTGGGCGGTAGTGTGACGCTGGCGCTGGCGGACGAACCGGCGCCGCTGGTACGCCATGGTGCCGAATCAACGGTACTGCCGGTGCTCAATGCACAAAGCGGACGCGTGGAAGCCTTGTTGCTGCTTGACCAGGGCAACAATGTCCCGACCCCGCTGGATCGCCTGTTCCCTCGTCCGGCGCCTGCCGCAGGCCTGGGTTTCGAGGGTTCGCTGGGCGAGTTGCAGCACGTGCGCGCAAGCCTGCAGGTCGATTCCAACGTCGGGCTCGCCCTGCTGTGCAATCAGGGCGTCAATATCGCCACCACGCTGGGGCCGTTGCGACAGCAATGCCTGCTGGCGCAGATCGGTGGTCAGGATGAACTGATGCTGCC
>CAZTXX010000050.1:10819-12888 GCA_964617405.1 uncultured Aquimonas sp.
CTGGATCTGGGGAACCAGAGCTGGCTCTCGGCCGGCGCCAGCATCGGCTCGCAGGAGCTGGATCTCCTGCTGGGTGGTCCGCAGCGCTGGGACAGCACCACGGTGACGTTCGGCGTGGGCTATCGTGGCCTGAGCGGCAACCTCACCGGTCGCTTGATCGAACTGCCGCAGGGCCAGGGCAGTTTCTCGGGGATCGATCTGGGATTCTCGTGGCGCACCCCGTGGCAGGGTGAACTGAGCTTCGGCGCGCAGAACCTGCTGAACCAGAAGCCCGACACCAGCAAATGGCCGCTCAACGAATTGCCCGCACTTGACATGCCGGGCGGTGGTCGCACGCCCTACGTGCGCTACAAGCAGGATCTTTGAACCGCACTCAGCTGTTTGTTTGATCAGGGATTTTCCTGCTCCGGCTCGCCCGGTGCGCTGGACGCCATCTCCGGGGTGATCTTCAGGATCGAGTGGCGCATCTCACGCGAGAGGATGAGCTTGGAATCGTTGGCCCAGGTGGCCAATGCCTCGCCGAACGCCAGCTTGCCGGCATCATCCACCCGCACCAGACCGAGCTCACGCAAGGTGGCGACGAAGCCGCGGAACAGCGAGCGGTCGAAGAACTCGGGCGCGCTCGGCGCGTACAGCAGTGACAAGCGTTGCGATGTGAGCTGGCAAAGGTTTTCCAGCTCTGCAGCGCTCACCACGCCCGAGCCGTTCTTCACCAGCACCGTCATGCCGATGTAATAACGCTCGAAGGCCTGCATCACCGAGCCCGCCACCACCCGCAACCGGAATACCTCGTCGGTCTGTCCCTGGCCACGGTGCAGCTGGTCGGTTTCGGCATCGAGCGACAACAGGCCCTGGCCGATCATCGCCTCGATGGTGGCATCGAGCTGGGCCCGGAAACCGGCCTCATCCCAGGGCAGGAAGAGCTCACGTCGCAGGAAGGGGTAGACCAGCTCGCCCAGCCGAATCACCGCCGAGCGCGGCATCCGGCGCACGTTCTGGAAGCAGCTGGCCACCCAGGCGGCGCACACGAACAGGTGCAGCACGTTGTTGCGGAAATAGCTTTGCAGCACGGCGTGTTCGCCCTCGTAGGAGAGCACATCGCCCAGCGGATGTCGGGTACGCACCAGCACCCCTGCTTCCTCGCCATAGGCGATGATGGCCGCGGGATCGAGGTCGGTCACGGTAACGGTGGCGGCATAGGGCACGCGGGTCAGCAATGCCTTGAACAACTCGAGCTGCGCGAGCAGGTCGCTCTCGCTCATTGCGTATTTGGGGGTGGACAGCAACGCGACGGCGAGCAGGTTGATGGGGTTCACGTCGGCGGCACGGTTGATGTTCACCTGGATGCGTTGTGCCAGTGCGTCGACCACGGGGCCGATCCATTCCTGCCGGCCGCCCTCGGCGCGCCGCTCGCGCCAGTCGGGCGCGTGTTCGGCCAGCACCTCGTCGAGCAGCACCGGGGTGGCGAAGTTCACCGCGACGCGCCCGTAACGGCGCCGCAGGATGCCGCTGGCCGCGCGCAACAGCGCCCAGACGGTCTCCTTTTCCTTGGGTCGCCCGGAAAGCTCATCCAGGTAGTTCTTGCCTTCGATGAGCTGCTCGTAACCGATGTAGACCGGCTGGAACAGCAGCGGCCGATTCGACTGGCGCAGGAAGGCGCGCAGCGTCATCACCAGCATGCCGGCCTTGGGCTGCAGCAGGCGCCCGGTGCGCGAGCGCCCGCCCTCGATGAAGTACTCAATCGAGTCTCCGCGGGCGATCAGGGTGGCGACGTACTCGCTGAATACCGCCGAATACAGCGGGTTGGCCTTGAAGCTGCGGCGCAGGAAGAAGGCGCCACCGCGTCGCAGGATCGGCCCGATGACCGGCAGGTTGAGGTTCACCCCGGCTGCGATGTGCGGCGGCACCACACCATGGGTGTAAAGCAGGTAGGAGATGAGCAGGTAGTCGATGTGGCTGCGGTGGCAGGGCACATAGATCACTTCGTGTCCGGGCGCGTTCTGTTTGAGCGCCTCGAAGTGGTGCATCGTGACGCCGCGGTAGATCTTGTTCCAGAACGGCGTGAGCAG
>CAZTXX010000051.1:0-12686 GCA_964617405.1 uncultured Aquimonas sp.
ACGCTGGCCAACGCGCCCTTCGTCAAGGTCGAGGCCACGCGCTTCACCGAGGTGGGCTATGTCGGCAAGGACGTGGAACAGATCGTGCGCGATCTGGTGGATACCGCCGTCAAGATGCAGCGTGAGCAGGCCAAGTCGCGGGTGCGCACGCAGGCTGAAGACCGCGCCGAAGAACGCATCCTCGACGCCTTGCTGCCGCGCCGCCACGACGCCGCCGGCTGGCCGCAGGACGACCCCGCGCAGAGCGATACCCGGCAGAAGTTCCGCAAGCAGTTGCGCGAAGGACGGCTCGACGAGCGCGAGATCGAGCTGGAAACCGCGGTCAACGTCGGCGTGGACATCATGGCCCCGCCCGGCATGGAGGAAATGGGCCAGCAGCTGCGCCAGATGTTCTCCCAGCTCTCGGGCATGAAGACCCAGAAGCGCGCGCTCAAGATCGCCGCGGCGCGCCCGCTGCTGATCGAAGAGGAGGCCGCCAAGCTGGTCAACGAGGACGATATCCGCGAGCGCGCGATTGACGCCGCCGAGCAGAACGGCATCGTCTTCATCGACGAGATCGACAAGGTCGCCAAGCGTTCGGAAGGCTATGGTGCCGACGTCTCGCGCGAGGGCGTGCAGCGCGACCTCCTGCCGCTGGTGGAAGGTTCCACCGTCAGCACCAAGTACGGCGCGGTCAAGACCGACCACATCCTGTTCATCGCCTCGGGCGCATTTCACCTGGCCAAGCCTTCCGACCTCATCCCCGAGCTGCAGGGCCGCTTCCCGATCCGGGTTGAGCTGAGCTCGCTGTCGCGCGAGGACTTCCGCCGCATCCTGACCGAGCCGCACAGCGCGCTGACCCGCCAGTACCAGGCCCTGCTGGGCACCGAGGGGGTGAGGATCGCGTTCACCGACGACGCCATCGACCGCCTCGCCGATATCGCCTTCACCGTCAACGAGACCACCGAGAACATCGGTGCGCGGCGCCTGCACACCGTGCTGGAAAAGCTGCTCGACGTGCTCTCCTACGAGGCACCGGACCGGGACGGCGAGTCGATCACCATCGACGCCGCCTACGTGGATCGCACCCTGGGCGAACTGGTGCAGGACCAGGACTTGAGCCGCTACATCCTGTAAGGAGCAGCCGATGGCCATGCCGCGCCCGACCGATATCGTGCTGCACCGCGCCGCGCGCAGCCTGGAGGTGGCCTTCGACGACGGCGCGCGCTTCGACCTGCCTGCCGAATACCTGCGCGTGCACTCGCCCTCGGCCGAGCTTCAGGGCCACGGGCCGGGTCAGAAAGTGCTGCTGGGCGGGCGCCGGCGTGTGGGCATCGTCGGGATCGAGCCGATCGGCAACTACGCCGTGCTGCTGCGATTCTCCGACGGTCACGCCAGCGGCATCTTCACCTGGGAAACGCTCCACGAGCTGGGGCGCAACCAGCAGGCCAACTGGACGGCCTACCTCGCCGAGCTGGAAGCCGCCGGGCTGTCGCGCGATACCTGAGCCGCAGGCGTCGCGCGCTACGTGACGCGCCGGGTCAATGAGCCCCTTTCCCGGGCGCCGCCGAGTCTCCTGGCGGCTTGGCGCAGGCAATGAAAGTGGTAGATTGCCCGCATGGCGGGTGAAGCGACTCAACTTCTGCGCAACTGGCGTTCCGGGGACCTGGGTGCGCGCGATCACCTTGTCGCCTTGCTGTACGAGGAGCTTCGCACCCTGGCCGCGCGCCAGTTTGGCCGTGAGCGCTCCGACCACACCCTCCAGCCCACCGCACTGGTCAGCGAGGCCTACCAGCGGCTGGCTGCACTGGATCGCATCGAATGGCAGGATCGTGCCCACTTCATGGGCATGGCAGCGCGACTCATGCGCGAGATCCTGATCGACCACGCGCGCCGCCATCAGGCGGAAAAGCGTGACGGCGGGCAGCGGGTCACCTTGTTCACCAATCTGCCGGCACAGGAAGGTGCGCTCGACGCGCTCGACCTGGAGCGCGCGCTGCTGCGTCTGGAATCCATCGCGCCGGACAAGGCGCGCGTGGTGGAGCTGCGCTATTACGGCGGGCTTTCGATCGAGGATGCGGCCGAGGTGATGGGCATCTCGCCGGCCACGATCAAGCGCCACTGGCAAACCGCACGACTGTGGTTGTTCGATGCCCTGGGCCAGGGTGCGGCGCCGCCGGACGGGCTCCCGGAAGGCGGTGGGCCGTGATGAGCACCACGCGCGTACTTGGCAGCGCCGATATGCCGGATGCGGCATTGGAGCGCGAGGCGCTGGCACAGCTGGAATCCTTGCTGGACCTGCCCGAAGAAGAGCGCGAACCAAGCCTGGCCGCGCGCAACCTTGCCCCCGCGCTCGCGCGGCGCGTGCAGGCGTTGCTGTCGTCGCTGGCGCGCAGCGAGGGATTTCTCGACCCGCCCACAGGCGCTTCGAAGGCGGGTTCCGCCCTGTTGCTGGACGAGCGAATCGGCGCTTACCGGATCGAGCGCTCGATCGGTGCCGGTGGCATGGGCGTGGTTTATCTTGCGCATCGCGACGACGGCGTGTTCGAGCAGCAGGTGGCGATCAAGCTGGTGCAGCCGAGCAGCCCTTTCGTTGATCCGGATTGGCGCCGGCGGGTGCTGGCACAGTTCGAGGAAGAGCGCGCGATCCTGGCGCAGTTGCAGCACCCCAACATCGTGCGCATCCTCGATGGCGGGCAGACCGAGGGCGGCCTGCCGTATCTGGTGATGGACTACATCGACGGCGTGGACCTGATGGGTCACTGCCGTGAGAAGGCGCTGGATCTGCCATCACGGGTGCGCCTGTTCGTGCGGGTTTGCGACGCGGTGCAGGAAGCGCATCGCCACCTGATCGTGCACCGGGATCTCAAGCCGGGCAACGTGCTGGTCGATGCCAAGGGCGAACCCCACCTGCTCGATTTCGGCATCGCCAAGCTGCTCGATCCGATGCAGGCGCAAGGTGCGCCCGAGAACCAGACCCAGGCCACCCTGCTGGGTGCCATGACCCCTGCCTATGCCAGCCCCGAGCAGTTGCGCCGACGCCCGCTGACCACCCGGTCGGACATCTATTCGCTTGGAGTGATCCTCTACCAGATGCTGGCCGGAAAGCGTCCCTACGAGACCGATTCGCTCAGCCCGGCGGAGTTGGAGCGCGCAGTCTGCACCACCGCGCCGCCCAGCCTGGCCCAAGCGCTGCGCGATCAGGATGCCAATCCCGGCTATGTCGAGCTGCCGCGTTCCATCGCCTCCGACCTCGAACGCATCGTCGCCAAGGCCCTGCACAAGGAGCCGGAGCGGCGCTACGGCTCGGCCCAGGAGCTGGCCGACGATCTGCGTCGCTACCTGGAGGGCCAGCCGGTACTGGCCCAGCCCGACTCGGTCGGCTATCGCATGCGCAAATTTGTCGGGCGCCACCGGGGTGCCACTGCTATGGCCGCCCTCGCGCTGGCGCTGATCCTCGGAGCAAGCGTCATGGCGCTGATGCAGGCGCACCGTGCGCGGCTGGCCGCGGCCGACGCGCAGGAGATCAACGCCTTCCTGATGGAAGTGCTGACCGAGTCGAGCATCGATCACGCCGGCAGCGAGGTGGGCCTGGGTGATGTGCTGGAAGCGGCAGGGGCAAGAGTCGACGCCCGCTTCGCGAACCGGCCCGAGATCGCCGCCGGTCTTCGCCACGCGCTGGGCAACAACCTGCTCAACCTCAACCGGCTCGAGGCAGCGGACCGCCAGCTCGAGGCCGGACTCGCCGAGGCGAAGACGGCCTTCGGCTCGTCCAGCCTGCTGTCCTGGCAGATCACCGACAGCCTCGCGCTGTTGCGGGTGGAGCAGGGTCGCTACAGCGAGGCCGCGGCCCTGCTGGAAGAGGTGCTGGTCGACCTGCGCCGCAGCGGACAGCGCAACACGCCGTTCTTCGTACGGGCGAGCAACAATCTCGGCTACCTGTACATGGAGCGGGAGGAGTACGCGCAGGCCGAGCCGCATGTGGCCGCCGCGCTGCTCGCGATCGAACAGGATGGCGTGGAAATTCCGCGCGACGAATACAGCAGCCTGCTGACCAACCAGGCGCAGATCCTGCACGGACTGGGACAGTTGGACGAAGCCGACGCCTTGTACCAGCGCGCCTACGAGATCATGCGTTTGGAGTACCCCGAGGCCACCCGGGAGATGGCCATCCAGCTCAACAACCGCGCGCTCGTGGCGTTCGACCTGGGGCGGCGTGACGAGGCGCTGGAGCTGGCGCGCGAATCGGTCGAGCTGCGCCGGCGCACCTACCTTGGCGATCATCCGATGGTCGCCTTCGGCTTGACCAACCTGGTGGGCATGGCTGTGGGCGCAGGCAACCTGGACAAGGCGCTGGCCGCGGCGGAAGAGGCCGTGGCATTGGCCGAGCGGCTGGAAGATACCCGCAGCGACATCAAGGTATTGGCCTACGCCGCACTCGCCCAGGTGCACATCGCACGCAACGAGTTGGAGCCGGCCCGTGCTGCACTGGCACGTGCCCGGCAGGAGTTGGCCGAGATGCCGGAAGTCTCGCCGCGCGCCAAGGCCACCCTTGAAGGGCTGGAGTCCGCGCTGCGCGACCGGGAGGCGCAGGAGTGAGCCGCACGCCCGGTCCACTCAAAACGAAAACACGGATCCCGTCCCCGCCCCAGCGCGTTTTGGGGCGGGGTCTTCGCTGGGATGACGGCATGTCGAGAGCGTTGCTAACTGCTGCGGGCGCCGGGTCGTTGCATCAACGTCACGCGCAGTTCGAATGGCACTCCTGCACGTAGCCCGGTCAAAACGGCGTCGGTGCCCGGTGCAATCGCGGCCTCGCGCGTGCGCAGGTCGAACTGGTCGATGATGTCGTTGCCGTCGAGGGTGAGCAGTACATCGCCGGGGCGCAGCCCGGCCTGGACGGCGGGGGCGTTGGCGTAAAGGGCGGTCACCACGACGCCGGCATGGGCGGCAGCATCGGTCGGCAAGGTGCCGGCCTCTGTGGGAGTGTCGACGTATTCCGCCCCGAGCCAGCCGCGCACTACCAGTCCGTGGGTTTCGATCTGTGCCAGCACATCGCGTGCCGTAGCCGCGGGAATGGCAAAGCCGATGCCCTCGGCGTCCATGCTCATGCGGCCAAGCACGAAGGTGTTGATGCCGATGAGGTTGCCGCGTGCGTCGACGAGCGCGCCACCCGAGTTGCCGGCGTTGATCGCGGCATCGGTCTGGATGAAGTCGACGGCTGGAAAGCCCTGACTGTTTTCCGGCCCGCCGAGCAGGGCCTGACTGCGCGCCAGGCCGGAAACGATGCCCTGGGTGACGGTCTGGCTGAGGCCGAAGGGGTTGCCGATGGCAAGCACCACATCACCCACACGGATCGGAGTCTCATGGTCGAGTGCCATCGCCGGCAGGTTGCTGCCGTCGATCTTGAGCACGGCCAGGTCGGTTTCCCGGTCACTGCCAACCACGGTGGCGGCGGTGACGCGGCCGTCCCACAGCACGATCTGGATGTCGTTGGCGCCGGCCACCACGTGATGGTTGGTGAGAATGGTGCCATCGCTGGACACCAGTACGCCTGAGCCCTGGGCGCGCTGCAGCCGTTGGCGCGGCAGGCCCAGGGTGATGCCGGAAAACCGTTGCACCGTCGGGTTCGGCAGCAGGATCGGACGCTCGGTGACCAGCTTGTTCACGTAGACGCTGACCACCGAGGGCGCCGCGCGTTGTACCGCATCGGCGTAGGACACCAGGCCGTTGCCGACCGCCATCTGCGGCTCAACCACGGCGGGTGCGGGCGGTGAGACCGCCGCCAGACCCAGCCGCGCGCGCAAGCTGGCACCGGCATCGGGAAACAGCAGGGTGATCACGAAGGCCGCCGCCAGCCCTAGTACGGCGTATTGCAGCAGGAATCGAAGCGGCGAGGCGTGGAATCGCATGACGGGTCGGCTCGGAATCGGGGTGGCATTGTCGCATGCGCTGGCCGGTGGAAATGCCCGACTGCGCAAGCCCTGGATGCATCCCGTTGATTTTTCGGATACTCCCAGAAAAGTCGGGTATGGCTGACAGGATGCCGGTCTGCGTTTTCGGTCGATTCACAAGCCAGTGGCCATCCGTTAAACTAATCCGGTTTGCGACAGCCGCCTGCCACTCGCGCTTCCAGCACCGGCGTCGCTCAGATCCTTCTTTTCAGCGTGACAGTGGAGAGCCGAATGGCTGACCAAGACGTCAACACCGGCCGCCGCCGATTCCTCACCGCCACGACCGCCGTGGTGGGGGGAGCCGGTGCCGTGATGGCCGCGATACCCTTCCTCAAGACATTGAAGCCCAGTGCACGGGCTGAGGTGGCCGGTGCGCCGGTGACCGAGGACATCAGCAAGCTCGAGCCAGGTGGCCGCATCATGGTGCAGTGGCGCGGGCAGCCGGTATGGATCATCCGCCGCACCCCGGAAATGCTCGCGGCGCTCAGCTCGCTGGATGGCAACCTGCGCGATCCGAAATCGGACAACATCGAGCAGCAGCCGGACTATGCTCGCAACGAGTACCGTTCGATCAAGCCCGAGCTGCTGGTACTCGTGGGCACCTGCACGCACCTGGGTTGCTCGCCCTCGTATCGCCCCGAGATGGTGCCCGAGCCGTTCGACTCGCAGTGGAAGGGCGGCTTCTATTGCCCCTGCCACAACTCGCGCTTCGATCTGGCGGGCCGCGTGTATCAGGGCGTGCCGGCGCCGACCAACCTGGTCGTGCCGCCGTATCGCTTCATTGACGACAACCACGTGCAGATCGGCGTGAATCCCGAAGGAGCCGCGTGATGAGCAACTTCATCGAGAAGACCGCCTGCACCGTGATCGACTGGTTCAATGCGCGCACCCCCGGCCTGATGCCGGCGTACCGCAAGCACATGAGCGAGTACTACGCGCCGAAGAACTTCAACTTCTGGTACTTCTTCGGCTCGCTCGCGATGCTGGTTCTGGTCAACCAGATCGTCACCGGTATCTGGCTGACGATGAACTACAAGCCCAGCGCGGCCGAGGCTTTCGCCAGCGTCGAGTACATCATGCGCGACGTGGAGTGGGGCTGGCTGATCCGCTACATGCACTCGACCGGCGCCTCGATGTTCTTCATCGTGGTGTACCTGCACATGTTCCGTGGCCTGATCTACGGCAGCTACCAGAAACCGCGCGAGCTGGTCTGGCTGCTGGGCATGTGCATTTTCCTTGCACTGATGGCCGAGGCTTTCTTCGGCTATGTGCTGCCGTGGGGCCAGATGAGCTACTGGGGCGCACAGGTGATCATCAACCTGTTCGGTGCGGTGCCGATCATCGGGCCTGAGCTGACCGAGTGGATCCGAGGCGACTACCTGGTTTCCGATGCCACCCTCAACCGCTTCTTCGCCCTGCATGTGGTCGCCTTGCCGCTGGTGATCCTGCTGCTGGTGGTGCTGCACCTGGGTGCCTTGCACGAAGTGGGCTCCAACAACCCCGAAGGCATCGACATCAAGAAGGTCAAGAACGACAAGGGCGTACCGCTCGACGGCATTCCGTTCCACCCGTACTACACGGTGAAGGACATCTTCGGCGTCGGCTTCTTCCTGATCATCTGCGCCTTCATCCTGTTCTTCGAACCGACCCTTGGCGGCCTGTTCCTGGAGCATGACAACTTCAACGAAGCCAACCCGATGGTCACCCCCGAGCACATCAAGCCGGTGTGGTACTTCACCCCGTTCTACGCGATGCTGCGTGCCATTCCGGACAAGTTCTTCGGCGTGATGACGATGGGTGGCGCCGTCATCATCCTGTTCTTCCTGCCTTGGCTCGACCGCAGTCCAGTGCGCTCCATCCGTTATCGCGGTTTGCTCACCAAGATCCTGATCGCGATCTTCGTGGTGGCTTTCGTCAGCCTCGGCTGGCTTGGCCTGCAGTCGGGCAGCACGGTGCAGACCTTCATGGCGCGTGCCTTCACCTTCTACTATTTCGCCTTCTTCATCACCATGCCGATCTGGACGCGCATCGACGCGACCAAGCCGGTTCCGCAGCGGGTGCCCGAGCATGACTAAGCGACTGATGGGAATCTTGCTGGCACTGGTGCCGGCTTTGGCGCTGGGTGCGTCGGATGTCAAACTCGAATCCGCCCAGGTCAGCCTCAATGACACCGCCTCGATGCAGCGCGGCGCCAGCCTGTTCATGAACTACTGCTCTGGTTGCCACTCGCTCGGTCTCCAGCGCTATTCGCGCATGGCCAACGACCTTGGCCTGAGCGAAGAGGATGTGGTGGCGAACCTGATGTTCACCGACGCCAAGTTCGGTGAGCACATCACCACCTCGATGACTGAGGCGGAGGGTGAGAAGTGGTTCGGAAAGGCACCGCCGGATCTCTCGCTGGTGGCCCGCAACAAGATGGGCGGACCGGACTGGACCTACACCTTCCTGAAGTCGTTCTATGCCGACGACTCGCGCCCGTCGGGTTGGAACAACACTGTCCTGGTGGGCGCCAGCATGCCGCACGTGTTGTGGGAATTGCAGGGCGTCCAGCGCCCGATCCTCGATGCCGCCGGCCACGTCGAGCGTCTGGAGTTGGTCACCCCGGGCAAGCAGAGTCCGGCCGAGTACGACCAGACCTTGCGCGACCTGAGCAACTTCCTCAACTATGTGGGTGAGCCATCAGCGGCCAAGCGTCGCTCGGTGGGCGTGGGCGTGTTGGCCTTTCTTGCGGTCTTCACCCTGCTTGCCTGGTTGCTCAAGAAGGAATACTGGAGGGACGTGCACTGATCATTCGCGGGAAGATCCCCGCCGGACGAGCAGTGCCGGGGCACCCGCTGGTGCCCGATGAAACAAACCACCGCGCGCCGTCATGGGCGTGCGCGCGGTCAGGGAAGCCCAGAGACGCGGGTGGAGCGCCACACCGTGTCGATTCGGGAACCGGATGCACCATATGGAGGCGCTCCGGCCCAGCTTGCCAACCGGGAGGTGGACGATGGTGGTAGCGGTCAATCCAAGACACCGCAATGCGCTGACGTTGTTTTCCGCGCGCGATTGCGTGGTGTGTCACCGCATCCGCTTGGTGCTGGCTGCCAAGGGCGTCAGCTACGAAATGGTGATGGTTGATCCCAACAACCCACCCGAAGACCTGATCGACCTCAATCCCTATCATTCGGTTCCGACCCTGGTCGAACGCGACTTGGTGCTGTACGCGGCGTCGGTGGTTTCCGAGTACCTTGACGAGCGCTATCCGCATCCGCCGCTGATGCCCGTTGACCCCTTGTCGCGTGCACGTCTGCGCCTGACGATGCTGCGCATCGAGCACGAATGGGTGCCGCAGATCCAGGCCATCCAGCACGGCAACAAGTCGCAGGCCGATGCAGGACGCAAGCAGCTCAAGGAGCTGTTGATCGGCTCCGTGCCGCTGTTCAAGGCCTCACGTTTTTTCCTGAACACCGAGATGAGTCTGGCCGACTGCGCCATGGCGCCCATCATCTGGCGCTTGCCGGCGCTTGGCATCAGCCTGCCGCGCGATGCCCAGATCATCGAGGACTACGGCCAGCGCATCTTCCGCAGCCCGGGCTATGCGCGCAGCCTCACCGCGGAAGAGCGCCTGCTCAACGAGCTGCCCTCGTGAGTGATGACAGCCTGCAAGGCATGACTTCCAACCGCCCGTACCTGATCCGAGCCATCTACGAATGGATCGGGGACAACGGCATGACCCCGCACCTGCTGGTGGATGCCACCGCGGCGGGTGTGCAGGTGCCACACAGCGCGGTACGTGATGGCAAGGTGATACTCAACGTTGCACCGCGCGCCGTGAGCCAGTTCGAAATGGGCAATGAAGTGATCCACTTCCTCGCCCGCTTCGGGGGCGTGAGCCAGATCGTCGAATTTCCGGTATCGGCGGTGCAGGCGATCTACGCGCAGGAAACCGGCCAGGGCATGATGTTGCCGCCCGACCCGGAAGACGGCACGGCGTCGGAGACCGCGGCATCTGGCGCTACCACTCCGCCGGAGCCCGATCCGCCGCCCAAGCGCGGCGCACATCTCCGAGTGATCAAGTAGACCCTTGCCCGGACACGTGGACGGCGGGACGTGCCCCGTCCGCCTTGCCCCATCATTGTTCCTTTTCAGGTGCCGCTGACGATGCCGATGCCGGCGGATTCGTCGCCGTGGGTGCCGATGACGCCAGGGTGAGCTGAACCTGCCAGGATGCGCCCTCGGCCGCTGCCGGTTCCTGCACGCCCAGCCGGGTGCCGGGTGGCGGTGGCATATGCAACCATTGCAGCGCATCACCGAGAAGCTCGAGTTGCGCACGATGACGGTCGTGCCCATCGGTGGAGTAGTCGAAACGGTAACGGCGCAAGGGGCGCAGCCATCCATCGGGCGCGCGCTTCAGGCTGATGCGCTCGAGCGCCACCGAATGATCCAGCCACTGCACGCCACTTTCCGCACAGGCGCGTTGCCCGTAGTGGATCGCGACCTCCGCCGCGGCACGTGTGCTCGACCAGCCGGCCACGATGAGGCCGAAGATCGCGAGGGCAATGATGGCCGTCAGCATGGCGCACGCTCGAAAAGGGTCGGCCCTCGAGAATGGGTGCTTCGTCGGTCACTTGCAAGCCGTCACGGCAGGTTTCATGGCCTCGCCTGGTGACGCGCGCGAGGCTTGACGCAGGAGTACGGGCAACGTCTCCGGGGAGCATCCCGCGGAGCCGAGAGTGCCCGCCGGAGCACGCTCTCCAAGCCCCGCACGGCACCCACGGCGAGGGGCTTGACCTAAGTCAATGCTCCGGGTTGTTGTGCCGCCGTACAGTTTCCCCGCTGGAAAGCGGGCTGCGACGCGCCGAACGCAAGCCTTTCATCACGGCGCCATGGACTCTGCGGGGACGAGACAATGCAGAAATTTTTCGATCTGGTGATATCGGTGCTTGGCACCGTGGCGGCCATGGCCCTGTCATGGCCGTTCTGGCGGGACTACGAATACTGGGCCGAGTCGCACGGTGCATGGCAGATCTATTTTGTCGTGGGCTTCGTGCTGTCGGTTTACGTGTTCTACGTCTTCATCGGGAGCACAAGAATCCTGTTCACGCACGCAGCGGACGAGGCGCGCGCTTCGGCGGCGCTGGAAAGCGGAAAGTGCTGTGACAAGAACGGGGGAGAAGGCCAATGAGCTGCACAACCGGTGATCGCAGTTGCGAAACCCCGCGCCGCAACATGGGGCTGGGCGTTCTTGCCCTGATGGCGGCCATCTTCTTCTTCCTGTCCTGGGCATCCTTCGTCGATGAGCGCGGTCAGGCCGTGCCTGATGACTTCAGTTACAAGGGCTATACCGCGGACGAAGGCAAGCGGATCTTCCAGGCCTACAACTGCATGGGTTGCCACACCATCGTGGGCAACGGCGCCTATTTTGGCCCGGACCTGACGAACATCTACGAGCTGGCCGGCCCCGCATGGCTGGAAGCCTTTGTGCCGTCGGCCGGAAGCTGGCCCACTGCGGCCGCGGTTCGTACCCATCTGATCTCACCCGAGCAGCAGAAGGAAGCCGAGGCGGGCAGCATCGAGCAGTATCTGGCGAAGTATCCCGGAGCTGCCGAGCGTATTGATCGCCGTGGCGGCACCCGCACGCATATGCCGAACCTCCAGTTCCGCGAAGGCGAGGTGGCCAAGCTGATCGCGTTCTTCAAGTACACCTCGGCAATGAATACCGAAGGCTGGCCACCGGAAGTGAGGTCGGGTGACCTCGAAACCCGCGTCGGCCTGCTGCATGGGGTGGCGGTCGCGGTTCCCGCAGCGGCGGCTGCCGTGACTGCCGCGGCACCCGCGCCCGTGGCTGCCGACCCGGTGGCGCAAGGTGCGGCATTGGTGTCCGAGTACGCCTGCACCGCATGTCACGCCACCGATACCACCAAGATGGTCGGGCCGGGTTGGGGTGGTTTGTACAACAGCCCGGTGGTCCTGGCCGATGGCAGCACCGTGACGGCCGATCGTGCTTACCTCGCCGAATCGATCCGTGCGCCTGATAGCCAGGTGGTCGAAGGATTTCCTGCCGGGGTCATGCCGGCCTACGCCAGCATGCTCAGCGACGAGGAAGTCGATGCCATGGTGGCCTACCTGGTCTCGCTCAACAGTGGGGAGAAGCACTAATGCGCATCACCTATGAAACTCAAAAACTGAGCCTGCGCTTCTTCATGCTGATGCTGGTGCTGTTCGGGCTGCAGGTATGTTATGGGCTGATCCTCGCTGCCCAGCAGGCGGATCCATCGATCCTTGCCGGCGTCATCAACTTCAACGTGGCACGTGCCAGCCACCTGAATCTGGCGGTGCTGTGGATAGTCTGCGGTTTCGTCGGATCGGCGTTGTTCGTCACTCCACTGCTGGCCAAGCGCGATGTGGTGGCGCCGTGGCTCGTGCACCTGCTTTTCTACGCGGTCATTCTCATCGTCATCTGGAACCTGTGCACCCAGTTCCTGGCGCAGACCGGTGTAGCCGGCTGGGCGGGCGGACAACCGTGGTTGCAGAATGGACTTGAATACATCGAGATGGGTCGCGCCGCAGCCGTCGGCGTGCTGGTCGGCTTCCTGATCCTCGCCTTCGTGGTGCTCAAGACCTTTCCGCCGATGCGCCAGTGGAACGAGATCCATTGGGGTCTGGGCATCGGCGTCTCGATGCTGGTCGTGGTGTGGCTGTTCGGCATGTTCTATGTGCCGCGCATCGACGTGCAGGAATACTTCCGCTGGTACGTCGTGCACTACTGGG
>CAZTXX010000052.1:0-12531 GCA_964617405.1 uncultured Aquimonas sp.
TTGATCTTGTCGGCGTGGAAGAAGCTCGATGCCTCGTCATAGGCCTTGGGCGCGGTCCAGAAGGAGCGGCGCTCGTTCTGGAAGCCGAAGGGCGTCAGCGTCTTGTTGTAACCACCGCTGCTGGCCACGCCGGCGCGGAACAGGTCGGTGTGCGCCAACAGGTTCGCCGTCATCAGCGCGCCGTGGCTGTGGCCGGTGACGCCGATGCGGGCCGGATCGACCACGCCGGTTTCCACCGCCTTGGCGACGGCGGCTTCGGCGTTCATCACCAGCTGTTCCAGATAGGTGTCATAGGCGTTCTTCGGATCGCCCACGATGGGGAAGGCGGCGTTGTCGATAATGGCGTAGCCGGCCAGCAACAGCAGGCGATAGTTCGCAAGCCGCGTGAAAGTCTGCTCGGAACCGCGCACCTGGCCGGCCTGCGAGGGGTCGGCAAAATCCATCGGATAGGCGTAGAGGATGGCCGGCACGCGAGTGCCTTCGACATAGTCCGGCGGCGTGTACAGGGTGAAGGAGAGCGGCACGCCATCCTTGCGGGTGTAGCTGACCAGACGCTTGCTGATCTTGCGCACCATCGGCGCGGGATCGGGGAACTGCGTGATGGCGCGGGCAGTGGTGGCGAACGCGGCCTCGCCCTCGGCAGCATCGGCGAGCGGTGCGCCCACCTGACGGAGGAAGGCGTTGGGCGGGTCCTGCGGCGATTCGTGCCAGGTTAGGAAAACACCGCGCTCGCGGCTGAAACCCAACAGGCGCTCGTAGGCGTCGGGAGCGCTGCGGAACAGGCGCTCGGTCTTGCCGCTGGCGAGATCGTAGCGGTCAAGGAAGGGGCGATCACCCTGCGGTGAGGCACCAACACCACTCAGGAACAGCACGCCACCTTCCTCTCGCAGCACACTCGCACCGTTGGGCAGTGTCCGCGACTGCGGCGAGCCGGGGTGGGCATAACGCTCATCGAGCGACAGATCCCAGAGCACGCGCTTGGCGGCACGCGGCTGCGCGACATCCATCAGCGCAATGCTGTACCAGCGGCGGTTGGCATCGTACTGGGCGAGCAGCGCGCGCGAGCCCTTCTCGAACCACGACAACCCGGCGAAACGCTGCGCGGTGCGCGCCACTTCCACCGGCTTTCCGGTGAACGGCGCGGCCAGCATCAACACGCGATCGCGCTCCGGCACTTCGTTCTTCCAGTCGCCACCATCCAGCGCCTCGGCGTAGACCAGCGTGGCGGGCGTGTTGGCGCGCCACCCGAAATCGCGCGGCCCGGTGGGCACGCCGCGCACCGGCACGCTCTCGGCCGCAGGCAGGCTGGCGAGCGTGCGCTGGTTTCCGGTGTCCAGGTCGACCACCTGCACCTCATGCGCAAAACGGTCCCAGGTCACCACGTAGGAATATGGTTTTTTCAGCACGTCGACACGCACGTGGCGGCCGTCGGGCGCGGCATCCACCTCGCCCAGAACACCGACATCGCCGATGCGACTCACCCGGCCGCTGTCCGCCTCCACCACGGCCAGCTGCGCGCTGACGTAGTACTCGAACAGGGTTTCATCCTCGGGGCTGGCCAGGGTGTCGCGCGCCTCGTAGGTGCTGCTCTCGCCACCGCCGTCGGTGGCGTCCTTGATCTCCGGGCCGGGCGGTACGGCGGCGCGATGCGGCGCGGGCCCGAGGTTGTCCGGCAGCGCCTTGACCACCAGTGCGCCGCGCGCGCCCAGCCACTGCAGCTCGTTTTCCAGGATCGGGTTGAGGCGCAAACCCTCGACCCGGCGCGTGGAGCCATCGGCGACATTGCCGATCCAGAGTTCGACGCCGCCATCGACGGTATTGGTGAAGGCGAAGCGTTTTCCGTCCGGCGACCAGACCGGCCAGCCCGGGCAGGCGCCCGAGGGCAGCGCGACCGGCGTGTCGCCACCGCTGGCGACATCCACCAGCGAGAAGCCTTCGAGGCAGGCGCGGATGCCGTAGCCGCTCGACATGTCATGCCGGGCGTGGAAGCGCGGCTCCACGCGCACCCCGGCCAGCTTGAGATACGGCTCGGCCACGCGCGCGATCGCGGGGTATTGCCCCTGCTGCACGATCATCAGGGTGCTGCCAGTCGGATCAAGCTGCGGCACCGGTGGCAGCGGCGCGCGCATCACACCAAGCAGCGGTTCGGGCGGCTGCTGGTACTGGGCATGTGCACCCGTGGCGCCCAGCACCAGTGCCAGGGCGGGGATGGCAAGTCGGATCAAGGACATGTTCGGCTCCGGAACGCGGCGGAGCACGAAGATTAACCCAGCTTCGCCCGGCAACAGGTGTGCCGGGCGTCACTTGCTACCTGGTCGATCACGGCGTCGTGGCTGCTCGACCCGGGTTTCCCGCATCGAGCCGCCGCAGCCCTGAATCAATCAGTGCTCGTGGCCGTGGCCGTCTGCGCCGTGCGCGTGACCGTGGGCGATTTCTTCCTCGTTGGCATCACGCACGCCGGTGACTTCGGCTTCGAAGCGCAGGGTCTTGCCGGCCATCGGGTGGTTGAGGTCCACGTCCACCACGGACATGCCCACCTTGAGCACGGTCAGCATGCGCGGGCCTTGCTGGGTCTGCACCATCAAGGATTGGCCCGGAACCAGCTTGGCGTTGCCGAAACGCTTCTTGGGCACGCGCTGGATCATCGCCTCGTCGCGCTCGCCGTAGGCGTCCGAAGGTTCCACCGTGACATCGATCTTGTCGCCCGCGACCTTGCCTTCCAGTGCACGCTCCAGCCCCGGGATGATGTTGCCGGCGCCGAACAGGATCACCAGCGCATCGCCGTTGCGCGAGGTTTCGATCTGGTTGCCGTCCACATCGAAGACGGCGTAGTGGAAGGTGACGACCTTGTTCTTCTCGATATTCATGGGACTGAAACTGGAATTGGGCCGCGCAGCATAGCGGTTTGGCCGTATCAAGGCACGTGGCCAGCCCACCCAAGTACGATATCCGGCACCTCCCCACGGCTTGCGCACGGTAACTTCATGAGCATTGCCCCCTTCCCCGCCCGTTCGCCTGTGCTGCGCATCCTTCTGGCGCTCCTGCTCGCCCTGGACCTGGCATCCTGCGGTGGCAAAGGCACATCGCGGCCCTCGTCGAGCGCCCAGGGTTCGGCCAACGATGTGCTGTTCCGGGCCATCGGCCTGGTCGGCACGCCGTACCGCTACGGCGGCAACACGCCGCAGGGCGGCTTTGATTGCAGCGGGCTGGTCGGCTATGTGTACCGGGAGGCCGCCGGCCTCAGCCTGCCGCGTACCACCCAGGCCATCGCAGGCATGTCGGCAGACAAAGTGAATCGCAAACACCTGCGCCCGGGCGATCTGGTGTTCTTCGGGAAGCGCAAGGTCACCCATATCGGCATCTACGTCGGTGAAGACCGTTTCGTGCACGCGCCCAGCAGCGGCGGCACGGTGCGGCTGGATCATCTGGACACGCGCTACTGGACCGAGCACTACCTCTATGCACGCCGCGTGCTGAACTGAAAGAACCGGCCCGTGGTGCGATCATGTGGAGCCTCCGGCCCCCGGAACAGTGCCACCGCGCAACCGCACCCACCAGGAATTCCCAATGCATCCATCTCCCACCATCGGCCTTGTCGGCAGCGAGGGCAGCTACGGGCGGTGGCTGCGACGCTTTTTCAGCGAGCGCATGGGGCTCGACGTGCTCGGCGCCGACCCAGGCCACGCCGACACGCTGGAAGCCGAGGCGCTGATCGAACGCTGCCAGGTGCTGGTGTTCTGCGTGCCGATCCGGCATGCCGCAACGATCATCGCCGACTACGTGCGCCGCGCCGCCGGGCGTGAACGCGCCGCGTTGTGGATGGACATCACCTCGATCAAGAGCGAGCCCGTGGCGGCGCTGCTCGCCTCGCAGGCGGAGGTGGTGGGCCTGCACCCGATGACCGCCGCGCCCAAGGCGCCCACCCTCAAGGGGCGGGCGATGGTGGTGTGCGAAGCACGGCTCGATCAGTGGCGTGGCTGGCTGGAGGGTTTCCTCACCGCGCTGCGCGCCCAATGCGTGCGCGCCACGCCCGAACAGCACGACCGGATCATGGCCCTGGTACAGGCCATGGTGCACGCCACGCACCTGGCCCAGGGCAGTGTGCTGCGCGAATACGTCGAGCGCCTCGGTGGCCTGGAGACGCTGCTGCCCTTTCGCTCGGCCTCCTTCGAGCTCGACACCGCCGTGATGGCGCGCATCCTCGCGATGAACCCGGCGATCTACGAGGACATCCAGTTCTGCAACCCGCATGTCGGCCCGATGCTCGATGCACTGGTGCGCCAGGTTGAGGCCTTGCGCGAACTGGTCGCGCGGGGCGACGAAACCAGCCGCTACGCCTTCCGCTCGCGTTTTCTCACGCAGACCCGCGACACCCTTGGTGAAAACGCCATCGCTGGCGGCAACTACAGTTTCGAGCGGGTCGGCTACCTGCTTGCCGACTTGGCCGGCGAGCGCAGCATTTCGGTACACCTGCCCGAAGACCGCCCCGGTTCGCTGCGCAAGCTGCTGCACGCCTTCGAACGCCATGACGTCAGCATCGCCTCGATCCACTCCTCGCGCACCCCGGCCGGCGAGGTGCATTTCCGCCTTGGATTCGAGGGCGAGGTGACACCCGAGGCCATCGCGCCGGTGCTTGCTGCGATCGACGCCGAGGGTATCGGACGCCTGCTGGAGCGTTCGCCCGAAACGATGTGAACACCCCATTGCGCAAGATCGTGCACGTGGACATGGATGCGTTCTACGCCTCCGTGGAGCAGCGCGACGCCCCTGCCCTGCGCGGTCGTCCTGTCGTGGTGGCCTGGCGTGGCGCACGCTCGGTGGTATGCGCCGCCAGCTACGAGGCGCGTCGCTTCGGGGTGCGCTCGGCGATGCCGGCGGTCACTGCCGAACGACTCTGCCCGCAGGCGGTCTTCGTGCCACCGGACTTCGCCCGTTACAAGGCGGTGTCACGCCAGGTGCACGGCATTTTCGCGCGCTATACCGATCTGATCGAACCGCTGTCGCTGGACGAGGCCTACCTCGACCTGACCGAGCCCAAAAAGCCGCTGGCCTCGGCCACCGCCGGTGCGGAAGCGATCCGTGCGGCGATCCGCGCCGAAACCGGACTCACCGCCTCGGCCGGGGTCGCACCCAACAAATTCCTGGCCAAGATCGCCTCGGACTGGAACAAGCCCGATGGCTTGTTCGTCATCCGCCCCTCGCGTATCGACGAGGTGTTGCTGCCACTGCCGGTCGGCCGCATCCCCGGGGTGGGCAAGGTGATGAGTGCGCGGCTGGCCGCACTGGGTGTGGAGACCGTGGCGCAGCTGCGCGCGCTGGGGGCGCCGCGACTTGAGGCCCTGTTCGGGCGCTGGGGCCTGCGCCTGTACTCGCTCTCGTGTGGCATTGACGAGCACCCGGTGGAATCGGATCGCCCAACGCTGCAAATCTCGCGTGAGGACACGCTGGAAACCGATCTGCCACTGGAAGCGCTCGAACCACTGGTGCGCGAGCTTGCTGCGCGCACCTTCAACGACTACCTGCGCGAACGCGAACATGATTCCTCACGCATCGCCCGCACCGTGGTGCTCAAGCTGAAAACCTCGCGTTTCCGCATCCTGACGCGCAGCCAGACCTATGCCGAACCGCCCGACAGCGCCGCCGAAATGGCGGATGCAGCCTGGTCGCTGCACAGCCGCGTGGACCTGCCCAGCCATAGCCGCTATCGCCTCGTGGGCGTGGGTCTTTCCGGCTTCATCGACGCCGACGCGTGGAGCGCGCAGCGGCGCCTGTTTGACGATGCGCCAGAAAAAGCCTGAGCGCACACATCGTTGCAGTGGCACCGGTCCCCACCGCCCAGCCCGAATGCCTGGGCTAGACTTCCGGTTTGTTTCAGCCCGTTTTTTCACGGAGATCCTGCCTGATGCAGACATCGCACTTCCGGATCGCACACGCGGTTTTCGCCATTGCCCTGCTCGCCACGATGGCCAGCACAGCTCGGGGCGCACCCCGCCCGCTCAATGACAGCGGCCAGACCCGCTGCTTCCAGGGAGAGAACGCCGACGCGACAGCGGTGGACTGCGATGATGCATCCTGGCCGGGGCAGGACGCAGGTATCGGACGGGATGCGGCCCCACCCACGAAGATCGGTGCCGGCGCCGCAGGTTTCGATTTCACCAAACTCTCCAACGAAGGCGCTGAGCTTTCATCACGTGCCGAACCCGGAGAAGAGCCTGAAGGCTGGGGCTGCACGCGCGACAACCTGACCGGCCTGACCTGGCGCGTGGCCACCACCGCGAACATCGGCTGGATCGGGGCGCATGCGGTCGCGGTGGATGCGCAATTTTGTGGTTTTTCCGACTGGTGCATGCCCGAACTTGGTGAATTGCAGGGGCTGGTGCACTACGGCCACCACGCGCCAGCCATCGATGCGGAGTACTTCCCCGGCACGGCCAGCGACTTCCATTGGGTGGATACGCCCGATCCCACGGCCCCCGGGCGCCGTGCCTGGGCTGTCAACTTCAGCGGCGGTTTCGTCAACGCCATCCGTCAGGACGCGCCCGCACACCTGCGCCTGGTACGCGGCAAACGTGCTTCCGGCAGCGCCGATGGCAAACGCGGTGCCTTGCACGCCGTGGCCGAGGCGCGTGGCGAGCGCTGGCTGCACAACGGCAATGGCACGATCACCGACCTGCAGACCGGGCTGATCTGGGACCGCTGCAGCATCGGACAGGCCAACGCCGAGTGCGACGGCGAAGCCACGCAGATGACCTGGCAGCGCGCGCTGGAGCTGGTGCGCCAGCGCAACGCGAACAACTGGCGTGGTCGCAACGACTGGCGGCTGGCCAATGTGAAGGAGCTTTCCGATCTGCTGGGCCCCGCACCACGCGATGCCGGCATGGAGAGGATGCGCGAACGACCGCCAGGCAGCGAAGGCAACCCATTCGCACGCCAGGCGATGCTCGACACAATGGTCTTCCGCCACGCCCCGGACCAGGCGCACTGGACGTCGACCACCTACGAAAAGGCTCCACGCATGGCCTGGGCGGTCTTCTTCGGAAACGGCAGCGTGTTCGGCAAAAGCAAGAACAGCCGCGCAGCCGTGCGCCTGGTACGTGGTGGGAACGAAACCACTACAGCTTCCGCCATCACGCAGACTGCCGCAGCCTCGCCCACACTTCCGCGACCGGCCACCGCTCGTGATCCCGCCACCTCAGCCATCGCCGAGCCCGTGCCGCTGCCCGAAACCCTGCCGCTGTTGAGCATCACCACTGATGGCGGCGCGCCGATCATCGGGCGCGAGAAGCACCACTATGTCGACGCCAACCTGAAGATCGAGTCGTCCGATCCCGAACTCGCCTTTGAAGGCCGGATGATCATCAAGGGGCGTGGCAATTCCACCTGGCAGGCGCCCAAGAAGCCCTACCGCATCAAACTCGACGAGAAGGCGGCGTTGCTGGGCATGCCATCCAGCAGGCACTGGGCCCTGCTGGCCAACCATTACGACAAGAGCCTGCTGCGCAACCAGTTGGCCCTGGAATGGGGTGACGCGCTGGGCATGGCCTGGACATCCCGCATCCGGACGGTGGAAGTGGAGCTCAACGGTGACTATCTGGGTGTGTACCAGCTTGCGGAAACCATCCGCATCGCCAAGACCCGCGTGGACATCGCCGAACTGAAGCCCTCCGACGTGACCGAGCCGAAGATCACCGGCGGCTACCTGTTTGAAATCGACCGGCGCCGGGAGTGCGCGCTGGCAAGCCCGTACATCCAGTTCGACACCGCGCGGGGGGTGCCGATCTGCATCGAAAGCCCGGACGAGGACGATATCGTTCCCGAGCAGTCCCAGTACCTGCGCGAGCACGTGCAGCAAGCCGAGGACGTGCTCTACGGGCCGGACTTCGCCGATCCGCAGCACGGCTACGCGGCATGGTTCGATACCGCCAGTTTCATCGACTGGTATCTGGTGAACGAGCTGACCGCCAACCCCGACGCGCGCAACTTCAGCAGTATCTGGAACTACAAGGATCGCGGTGGACGCATCATGCGCGGGCCGCTGTGGGACTTCGATCTGGGTGCAGGCAACGCCAGCCATTGCCGGACGTGCGCGGATCCGTTCGGATTCTGGGTACGCGACGGTTACTGGTACAACCGATTGTTCGAGGACCTCGCCTTCGCCACCGCGGTGCGCACGCGCTGGGACGAGGTGAAGGATCGCCTCGCCGGGAATCTGGCGGCCCGGATCGACGCGGCCGCGGATGCGCTGGGCGCGGCGGTGGCACGGAACTTCGAACGCTGGCCGGTGCTGGACGTGGACGCCCATGAGGAATACAACGTGGTCGTCACCGGCTCGCACGAAGGCGACGTGACCTGGCTGAAGGACTGGTTCGCCCAACGCGCCGCCTGGCTGGATGCCAACCTTTGAACCGGGCGTCGGCCAGTGTTTTGATTACGACGGAACCCGCCTGCAGGATGTCGGCGAGTCGTCACCCGCGGTAGCCGGCGCCCTCCCGCCGGCAGGCCGGGCGACTTGCAACCCGAGGGTCGCGGCCCCACCTCACAACTTCATCATTCCCTGATCCCGAGCACCAAGCCATGTCCGATTCCCGCCACGCCCGCCTGCTGATTCTCGGCTCCGGCCCTGCCGGTTATACCGCCGCCGTCTATGCCGCGCGCGCCAACCTCAAGCCCTTGATGGTCACCGGCCTGCAACAGGGTGGCCAGCTCACCACCACCACCGATGTGGACAACTGGCCGGGCGACGCACAGGGCGTGCAGGGGCCGGAGTTGATGATGCGCATGCAGGCCCACGCCGAGCGCTTCGAGACCGAGATGATCTTCGACCAGATCCACACCGCCGACCTGGGCCAGCGCCCCTTCCGCCTCGTCGGCGACAGCGGCGAATACACCTGCGACGCGCTGATCATCGCCACCGGCGCCACCGCCAAGTATCTGGGCCTGGAGTCCGAGGACAAATTCAAGGGCCGCGGCGTGTCGGCCTGCGCCACCTGTGACGGATTTTTCTTCCGCGACCAGGACGTGGCCGTGATCGGCGGCGGCAACACCGCAGTGGAAGAAGCCCTGTACCTGTCCAACCTCGCGAGCAAGGTGTATCTGGTGCACCGGCGTGACAGCCTGCGCGCGGAAAAAATCATGCAGGACAAGCTGTTCGAGAAGGTCGAGGCCGGCAAGATCGTACCGGTCTGGAATCATACGGTGGAAGAAGTGCTGGGCAACGAGGGCGGCGTGACCGGCATGCGTCTGCGCTCGACGCAGGACGAAAGCACCCGCGACATCGAAGTGCAGGGTTTCTTCGTCGCCATCGGCCACCATCCCAATACCGGCATCTTCGACGGCCAGCTCGACATGCGCGACGGTTACCTCACGGTGCACTCGGGGCAGAACGGCAACGCCACCGCAACCAGTGTTCCGGGCGTGTTCGCGGCCGGCGATGTGGCCGACCACATCTATCGCCAGGCCATCACCTCGGCCGGCTTCGGCTGCATGGCCGCGCTCGACGCCGAGCGCTTCCTCGACCAGGGAAGCTGACCCCGGCCAAGCCGCGATTCCCGAAGGTCGTTGCGGGATGCAGTCCTCGCTGGTGCTGACCGACAACCTGCAGCGCATCCCGGCTGCCGACTGGGATGCGCTGCATGGCAGTGACAATCCCTTCATCTCGCACGCCTTCCTCAGCGGACTGGAAACCACCGACTGCCTGCCGGCACGCTTTGGCTGGACGCCACGCCATGCGCTTGTCTATCAGGAAAACAGGCTGATCGCCGCCGCGCCGGCCTACCGCAAGGACAATTCACGCGGCGAATACGTGTTCGATTTCGCCTGGGCGGCGGCCTGCGAACAGGCAGGCATCGACTACTACCCCAAGTGGCTGGTCGGCGTGCCCTGGTCACCGGTACCGGGGCCACGCCTGCTGGCGCACGATTTGCAGGCACGCGAGCACCTCGTCAATGCGCTCACGGATGAGCTGTTCGACTCGGGCTGGTCCTCGCTGCATGTCAACTTCCTGCCGGAAACGGAAGCTGCGCTCTTTGACGAACGCTGGCTGTGCCGCCACGAATTGCAGTTCCATTGGGAGAACCCCGGCTGGCGGGACTTTTCCGACTATCTTGCCGCCCTGACCCGGCGGCGCCGCAAGGCGATCCGGCAAGAACGCGCCAAGGTGGCGCGCGAGGGCTTCCGTTTCCGCGTCGTGCATGGCGACGAAGCCAGCGAGGCCGACCTGGCCGCGATGCACGACTTCTACCGCATCACCTTCATGCAAAAGGGCAATATGCCGGTGCTCACCCTCGCTTTCTTCCAGCATCTGGCCCGCACCATGCCGCGCGCGCTGGTGCTGGTGCTGGCCGAGCGCGATGCCCGCTGCGTGGCCGGGGCGCTGTTCCTGCGCGGCGGCGATACCCTGTACGGGCGCTACTGGGGAAGCGAGGTCGACGTGCCCGGGCTGCATTTCGAGACCTGCTATTACCAAGGCATCGAGTACTGCCTGCGCGAAGGCTTGCGGCGTTTCGAGCCAGGCGCACAGGGCGAACACAAGCTGGCGCGCGGATTCCTCCCGACACTCACCCACAGTCGCCATCTCGTCACCGACCCTCGCCTCGACGTGGCGCTGCGCCCCTGGTGCGCCCGCGAGCGCGAGGGCATGCAGCGTTATCGCGATCTGCTGCTCGATCACTCGCCATTCGACCATGCCGCTGCCACGTCTTGATCCCGACCCACAGGCGCCGTTCCCGCCGGTGGCCGACGCGTTGCGCGAACCCGACGGCCTGCTCGCCTGGGGCGGTGATCTTTCCCCTGCCCGGCTCCTCAATGCCTACCGCAACGGCATCTTCCCCTGGTATTCGCAGGATGATCCGATCCTGTGGTGGTCACCCGATCCGCGCACGGTATTCGACACTTCGGCGCTACACCTGTCGCGCCGCTTCCGTCGCAGCCTGCGCCACAGCCACTGGTTGATTCGCGCCGACCAGGCATTCGCCGAAGTGGTCGACGCCTGCGCCAATACTCCGCGGCGTGGCCAGCACGGCACCTGGATCCTGCCGGAGATGCAGCAGGCCTATCTGGATCTGCATCGACTTGGCTATGCGCACAGCGTGGAAGTATGGAGCGGCGAGCGGATGATCGGTGGCGTCTACGGGGTCTGCGCAGGAAACGTCTTCTGCGGCGAATCCATGTTCGGCACGGAAAGCGGCGCCTCGAAACTCGCGCTCGCCGCCTTGTGCCGGCTGCTGGCCGGGCACGATGTACGCTGGCTCGATGCACAGATGCACACCGCGCATCTGGCCTCGCTTGGCGCGGTGGAAATCTCCCGCAACCACTACCTTGCCCTGCTGCGCGACGGCACCCCGGTGCAACTGCCGACACAGGCCTGGCGGGCGGCGTGCCAGGGTTGGAACGCCCCCGATTTCAGCTGACTGGCGCTGCTCGGGTGCCGACTCCTGGCGGCGTTTTCGGAAATATCCGCAATTCGTGGCATAATGGGGAGTGTTTTTCGCCAAACCCCTACTTTTCGCAACCTCGAATGTCCAAAGACGACTCCATTGAAATGGAAGGCTCGGTTCTTGAAACCCTGCCCAACACCATGTTCCGCGTGAAGCTGGAAAACGGCCACGTGGTCACGGCACACATCTCCGGCCGCATGCGCAAGAACTACATCCGCATCCTGACCGGCGACAAGGTCAAGGTCGAAATGACGCCCTACGACCTCACCAAGGGCCGCATCACCTACCGCATGAAGTAAGCCGGTGCGCAGGCCACCAGGCCGCGCGGCACCATCGGCAAAAACCGTCCACGACAGGCCCTGCGCAGACCATTGCGCGGGCCAGTGACGAGCAGAACCCGACAAAGCCCTCCTCCTGCAAACGCGCCCGATCCGACTCGCGGCGCGTTTTTTCGTGGGCGACATCCAGACAGACGCCCCCGGCAACAGTCTCGCAAGTCGGTTGATCCGGGCCCAAGAAAAAGCCGCCCGGATTTCTCCGGGCGGCTTTGTTCATCTGGACTCGGGAAGCGATCAGAAGCGTCGCTTCAGAGCCCCGCCTGCCATCAGCAACATGGACAGGCCAAGCAACAGCAACATCCAGTTCGAGCTCACCGGGATCAACCTCGGCGGCTCGGCACGCGGACGCATCGGCACCGTGGCCGTGGACGAATGCGTTTCAGTGGTGGAGGTGCTGCTCACCGTGGCGATGTTGATGATTTCCTCCGGCCCGGAGTAGCTGACCGGAATCATCAGGGTCACGGCAATCGTGCGCGTCTCGCCAGCTGTCATGGCACCCAGTGAACATGGGAACGCAGTGGTGCAATCGCCGGCATTCGACACGAACGTCAGGCCAGCAGGGATCGGATCGGTGACCGTCACATCGTTCGCAATCGTGCTGCCGGTATTGGTCACTTTGATCGTGAACACCACCTGCTGACCCACGGTCGCCATCGCCGGGCCGGTTTTTACGATAGCCAATTCAACCGGCGTGAGCGGATGCTCCGTCCCGCAGCTCGTGCACACCGGCGGGGTGCCGCCCGGAGGCGTGCCACCGG
>CAZTXX010000053.1:0-12237 GCA_964617405.1 uncultured Aquimonas sp.
CGCTGCACGTCGGCCACGCGCGCCGCCGGCGGCTTCTCGCTGCCGAGAAAGGCGTTCTTGAACTGCACCATGCCCGAGTTGGTGAACAGCAGGGTCGGGTCATTGGCCGGCACCAATGGCGCCGAGGGCACGATGGCGTGCTGCCTGCTGCGGAAGAAGTCGAGGAAGTCTTGGCGGATTTCGGCGCTGGTTTTCATGGGTGCGGGAACGCAATCTCAAAGTCTGTACGAATTTTCGGTGCCCGGGGATCCGTAGCGGGCTGCAACGGGCGAAGCCGGGCCTTGATGGCGCGCGGCGCCGGACGGGAGCCTGGGAACGGAAACCTGGAACCGTCCCACGCCATCACTCCGCCCCGCCGTCACTCCGGCAGGTCCTGTGCGAAAGCCGCGGAACCGGATCCGATGCCCGACGCGGCCTCCCGGTACGCCAAAGTGCGCCCCGGGGCCCCGAGCATCCTTTCCAGCCGCCATGATCGCACGACACCGCAAGGATGGCATCCGGCATGGTTGGGGACTGCGGGACATAGCTCCGCCGCGGATTGTCGCAGGTGTTGGTCATTCAGCCCTTCAGGTGGTACCGCAGGGCTTCCTTTTCCCGGGGCGCTCTCAGCCGGGCAGCACCAGCTCCGCGCGCAATCCGCCCAATGTGCCGGGTGAGAGGGCCAGGCGACCCTCGTAGGTGGCGGCGATATCGGCGCAGATGGCCAGCCCCAAGCCGCTGCCTTCCACCTGTTCATCGAAACGTCGGCCACGCTGGGCGGCCTGGGCGAATTGCGTGGCGCTCAGGCCCGGCCCGTCGTCCTCGATGCGTATGTGCAGGCAACCCTCGTCAACACGGGCCTCGATCCGAACCTGACGGGTGGCCCATTTGCCGGCGTTGTCGAGCAGGTTGCCGAGCATTTCCTCAAGATCCGTGGGTTCACCGCGCCAATGCAGGGCTTCGGGCACATCGACCATCCAGCTCAAGCCACGCGCGGCATGAAGTTGCCGCATCAGGCCAACGAGCGCGTCCACACGCGGGCGCAAGGCGACCCGGCGCCGCTCACCGGCACCACTGCCGGCGCGCGCCAGATGCCGGTCGATCAGTCGGGTCATGTCCTGGACCTGGTCGCGGACCAGTGGCGAGGACACCGCGGCGGAAAGATCGGCCTCACCGCGCAGCAGGGCCAGCGGCTTTTTCAATGCATGCGCCAGATCGGCCGCATGGCCCCGGGCACGCGTCACGACCCGCGCATTGCGTTCCAGCAGCCCGTCGAGTTGTTCGGCGAATGGATCAAGATCCGGCCCGTAGCCATCGCCCAACCGTTCGCGCTCGCCCTCCTCCACCGCACCCAGGGCTGCACGCAGCCGCGCCAGCGGGCGCAATCCGAAGCGAACCTGCACCAGGGCCACCACCGCCAGCACAACCAGCAGGCCGATGAGCGCGATCAGCAGCTTGCGGTCGAAGGCATGCAGCTCGTCGAGCACCGGTGCCGCCGGGCCGTACACCTCAAGCCGCAGCTCGTCCCGTCCGCCAATCGCCAGCCTCCGTGCGACACCGAACAAGGGCTCCTGCCGCGGGCCGACGGCATCGAGGCGATCCGCCCCATCGGCCTGCACCTGCGAGATGTCCGCATCCCAGAGTGAGCGCGAGTGCAGTTCGATGTCCGCACCCCGCACCTGCCAGTACCAGCCCGAGAAGATGCGCCCGAAATCGTCACCGCCGCGCGGTTCAACATACGTCGGTGGCGCGCCGGATCGCGCCGAAAAGCGTGTGGCGATCAACTCCGCACGCTCCTGGAGACGCTGCTCGAAACTGCTGCGCATGGCCTCGTGCAAGGCCCCGTGCAACAGCCAGGCACCGGGCACCGCCAACAGGCCGGCGGTGATCGCGCCGTAGAGGGCCAGCCGCCCGGCAAGCCCGAGGCGCATCAGGGTTCCTCGGCAAGGCGAAAGCCGAGGCCGCGCTCGGTGTGGATCAACGGTTGCCCGAGCTTTTTTCGGATCCGTCCGATCAACACGTCCACGGTATTGGAATCGGGCTCCAGATCGCGCTGGTAGACGTGCTCGGCGATGTCGCTGCGGCTCACGACCTGGCCGGCATGCAACATGAGGTAGGCGAGGATGCGTTGCTCCTGCGCGGTCAGTTGCAGGGGCGCATCCTCCAGGCTGAAGCGTGACCCCAGCGTGTCGTAACGCAAGGGCCCGACTTGCAGCACCGACGCCGCGTGGCCGCTGGCACGGCGCAGCAGGGCGTGCAGGCGCAGCGCCACTTCTTCGAGCTGGAAGGGTTTGGTGAGGTAGTCGTCGGCACCGGCTCCGAAGCCCGCCAGCTTGTCGCTCCAACGACCACGCGCGGTGAGGATCAGCACCGGAAAGCTGTTGCCCTGCTCGCGCCAGTGACGGATCAGGGAGATGCCGTCCTGGCCCGGCAGACCCAGATCGACCACCGCCGCGGCGTAGCGTTCGGTTGCTCCGAGGAAGTCGGCTTCCTCGCCGTCGTGGCACAGTTCGGGCAGAAACCCGGCCTGGGTCAGGCTCTGCGCGATGCGCTGCGCCAGCGCGACATCATCCTCGACGATGAGCACACGCATTCAACCTTCCTCTTCACGCAGGATCTCGCCACTGAGCGCGTCCACGTGCAGGCTGCGCTCGTGCCCCGACTCGTCCTCGATCTCGATCTCGTAGTAATGGCGCCCGTCGGCGGCGCGCTCCAGCTCGGCTTCCAGCAAGGTGCCCGGATAGCGCTGAAGCACCATCTCGATCACGTCGGCCATGGGCTGCACGGCCTTCGACTGTGTGTCCCGGGCGCTGCTTTGCAGCACTTCGCCAGTGACCGGATCCACCGCAAGATGCAGGCGCCCACCGCCCTCGAGCGCGAGTTCGATCTGGTAGACGCCATGCTCGAGCTCGACATCGATCGGGTGGCCACCAAAGCGCGACTGTATCTCGCGCAGCAGGGTTGGCACCGCCTGATATCGCCCCGTGTCGGGGCGCCCGGATTCGAGGATGAGACCGGTGGCGCCGTCCACCTTCACCTCGATCTTGCTGTGATCGGGCATCAGGACTTCGATTTCGTAAACGTGCACGCCGTGGCGCTGCTCCAGATCCACATCGACGATGCGTCCGGGATAGCGTGCCTGCACGGTTGCCACGATATCGGTGAGCGGGCGCAGCCGGCCCTCGGCGACCGCACGGCGAACGGCGTCCTGGTCACCGGCCATTGCGGCGCCGGACAAGGCCAGCAGCAAGAGGAGGAGCAAGGCTTTCATGCCGGCCGATGCTGGCGATCAGGCATTAAACAGTCAATTAACGACCCCATCAAAATCCGTTTAAACCCGTGTCGGCAATCTGCGCCACGTCAGCCAGGAAGGTTGATGCCCTTCATCATTGTGGAGATTCGCCATGTTCAAGTTCATTCCCCTGATCGCCGCTCTGGCCCTCGCCCTGCCATTGGGCAGCACCGCCGCACCGGTGGACGATGCCGGCACCGCGCTCGAACGTATCGCGACGGCGGGTTATCACGCCCCCTACGAGCTGGAATACCGCCATGGATACTGGGTGGCGGAAAGCACCAGCGCCGAGGGCGTGATGGTCAGCGTGCTGGTCGATCCGTCCAGCGGCGAGGTGCATGCCTTCGATCATCGCGGCAATGGGGCGATTTCGGCCCAGCGCGTGAAGGAACTGGTGCGCGCGGCCGGCTATTCGCGCATCACCGACATCGAGTTCGACGACGGTTTCTGGGAGGTCGAAGCCACCGACCGGTTCGGCCGCGAGATCGACCTCGTACTGCACCCGGTGACCGGGGCCATCCTCAACGCACCCCAGGATGACGGCGCCACGCCGTTCACCGCCGACCAGATCCGCGCCGCGTTGAGCGCTGCGGGGTATACCCGCATCCACGATCTGGAATACGACAACGACGGGTACTGGGAAGCCGACGCGACCAACACCCAGGGCCTGCGTGTGGAGCTGCGCATCGACCCCTACAGCGGTGCCGTGCTGCGCGAATCGCGCGACGACTGAATCCGGAAACTCTGCAATCGGAAAAAAGGGCCGCATCCTCGGGTGCGGCCCTTTCCACGTACCACGACAGGATCCGAGCTATCCGTCCGCCTGCGTCTCCCCTGCCACTACCACCCGATTGCGCCCGGTCTGCTTGGCGCGATACAGGGCAAGGTCGGCCGCGCGCATCAGACTGGCACGATCGGCGTGATCGCCATCGAGCGCGGCGAGCCCGATGCTGATGGTGACCGACCGGCTCAACACGTCCAGCGCATGGGAGGCCTGGCCCACCGCCATGCGCACTTCTTCCATGTGCCGCAAGGCCTGCGGCACGGCCAGATCGGGGATCAGCAGCGCGAATTCCTCACCACCGATCCGCCCCGCCACATCACAAGGTCGCATGCCGAGCCGGATCACCGCGGACACCTGGCGCAACACCGCGTCCCCGACCAGATGGCCGTGGTTGTCGTTGATGCGCTTGAACAGGTCGATGTCGAGGATGGCGAAGGCCAAGGGCACCTCGCTGCGCGCGGCGCGCAGCAGGGCGCGGTCCATGTGCTCCAGGAACTGGCGGCGGTTGTAGAAACCGGTCAACGCATCGTGGGTGGCCAGTTGGTGCACCTCCTCGTGATAGCCCGCTTCCACGCTCGCGCCGCTGATGAACTTGACGATACTCTCGCCCACGGTCAGATGATCGCCATCGGCAAGGTCGGCCACTTCCACCACGCGATCATTCAGCCGTGTAGTGTTGGTGGAACCCAGGTCGCGCACCCGGTAACGGTCTTTCTCGAACCAGATCTCGCAGTGCCGACGCGATACCGAGGGGTGCTGGATGAACAGCTCGCACTCGCGGTCGCGCCCGATGCGCACCGGTGTCTCACCCACGTCCACGCGTTGGCCGATACCCGCGCCATGGATAACCACGACGCAGGCGCTCTGCTCCCCCGGGCTGCGCGGGCCGGGCGACAGGATTGTGCGTTCGGTCGTGTCCGGGTCGATGTGTGGCATCGTCATGTCACTGGGTGATGCGATCCATTTTTACTGCAAAGTGGCCCGCGTGTCCGCCCCTATCCCGACATCCGGCTCTGTGAGCCGACCTGCGGATCGGTCACGGTCTGCCGCGCCAGACGGGTTTCGCGATAGGCGATGTAATAGTTGGACGCAAGAATGACGCCGGCACCGATGGCGGTCCATCGGTCGATGGTCTCACCAAACAGCGCCCAGCCGTACAGGCCGACGATCAGCACCTGCACGAAGCTGATCGGCGTGAGCAGGGAGGCGTCGCCCAGCTTCAGTGCCCGGGTCCAGAACATGTGCCCCATGGTGCCGAAGAAACCCGCCAGCACGATCCACAACCAGGTGATGCCATGCGGCCAGACCCAGACGAACAGCGCCGGTACCAGTGACATCGGCACCCACAGCAAGGTGGTGTAGAGCACGATGGCATCGGCTTTTTCAGTGCGCGACAGGAACTTGATGCTGATCGCCACGCTGCCGCTCAATACCGCTGCGGCCAGCGCGGCGAGGGTGTGGACATTGAAGCTGGTGCCACCGGGACGCACGATCAGCAGCACCCCGAGGAAACCCACGACCACCGCGCTCCAGCGCCGTACCCGCACCACTTCGCCCAGGACCAGGGCGGCGCCGATGGTGACGAACAGCGGTGCCGAATAGGAAATCGAGATCGCCTCGGCCAGTGGCAGGTGGACGATGGCCCAGAACCCGCAGAGCATCGAGCCGATACCGATCACGCAACGCATGAAATAGAGCGAAAGATGGCTGGTGCGCAGCAGCCCCACGCCATGGCGCAACAGCAGTGGCAGGGCGAACACGAAACCGAACAGGTTGCGGAAGAACGCGATTTCGAAGGGGTGCAATTCCGACGACGCCAGCCGGATCATCACCGCCATGCTGCCGAACAGCACCGTGCTGGCGAGCATCATCAGGATGGCGCGACGCAGGTCGTGGGCGTGTGTGGTTGCTGGCGACTGGGGCATCGAAGTGGCGCGTGGCGCCTGGTGGATACGGAGCCGGTCGGTCCGGAAGCCGGCCATCATACCGAAGCCGGTTGCATCAAACGCGACCAGTGAACATCGGGATGCGCTCCGTTTATCCATCTACCGCGCCGTGTATCGGTCAATGCGGAAACCGCATACGGTTGAACTCCCGGGCCGAACATGGAGCATCCCCCGTGTCGCACCTGAATCAAGCGCGCAGAAAGCCGCGAGGTGACAAATCATCAAAAGGAAAGAGGGGAACAACCATGAGCCAGGCAACGCATCGACTCTTTGCGAACCTGTTCACGATCATCATTTGCCTGCTGCCGGCGATCAGCCAGGCGGCCAGTGCCTCACCGCAGGCGCGATTGCTGGCGGATGCACGGAATCGTCCGGCGGAGCATCTGCAAAACCTGGAATGGGCCACCGCCACCCTGATCGATGGACGCGAGCTCACCATCATCAAGGCACTCGACGCGCAGACGGGCGAGGTGCTGCGCGAAGCCTTCCACAACGGCCATCGTGTTGACGAACACCGGTTCCGGGCCGAGTCGGACGGCGCGTGGCGCGCGCTCCACGGTGCACTTTCACCGCGCATGGTCGAGCGGATGGAACAAACGAGCTCCAGCGAACGGGTGAGCATCGACATCACGTACGCGTTCGAGATTCCTGAAGATCACGCGCCCTGCACGCATCGGGAATCGGGTGCGGACGAAGGCCCCTGCGACGCACGCGCCTCCCGCGTGATCCATCTGCCCACACCGCGTTCCGAGGCTGACGCACCGTCCGTCGACGAAACCGCGCAGCAGATGAAGGCCCGCGAACTGGCGATCGAGAAAGCGCTTGCCGGGCCCCGCAGCCGGGTACTGGAACGGCTGGAGGCGAGCGACGCGACGATCCTGCACGCCAGCCGGATCACCCCGACCATCGTGGCCGAGGTGAACCCATCGACCCTGTGGGCGGCGGCTCGCTGGCCGGAAGTCACACTGGTCGATGACCCCACCGGGAGTTTCGGGCCGCAGCTGGACAATTCCGCGCGCACATCCAACGCGCGCACGCTGTTTGCCGAGCCCATGGGCTATACCGGCCAAGGCACCACGGTCGCGGTGATCGAGGGTGGGCGCGTGTTCCCGAACAATCCGCACATGACCGTGCACAAGACCTGGAACACCAGTCGCACCAATTACGACCATGCCACGCGCGTGGCCGGGATCATCGCCAGCAAACACTCGACCTATCGTGGCGTGGCCCCGGGCGTCACCCTGCTGAGCGCGAACGCCGTGGACAACAGCTCCATGGCCGGCGAGCGCATCGAGGACGCGATCGACTGGGCGGTTTCGGAAGACGCGCACATCCTGCACCTGAGCTGGGGCCACGAACTCCAGATCGACAACGCCTTTCACCCACTCGACCGCAAGCTCGACTGGATCGCGCGCTACCACAAGCGCAGCGTCATCGTATCGGCCGGAAACCAGGGAGCCTCAGGCTGCAGTGGCGCCACCCAGACGTACGGTGTAAGTACACCAGGGCGTGGCTTCAACGTGCTCACGGTCGGTGCATCCGACGACAAGGGAACCCTCACCTGGAACGACGACACAGTCTGGAACTGCTCGGCCGACGGGTTTCCGGTAGGCGATGCGACGTTGTCGGGCCCGCACCGCAAGCCGGAGGTCTACGCCCCGGGAGTTGACATTCGTTCCCTGGCCGCCAGCATGAGTCAGCCCTTGTCCAGCACCGATGGCAGAGGCACAAGCTACGCGGCGCCCGTCGCATCCGGCATTGCGGCCCTGCTGATGGAGGCCGATCCGACGCTGCGCACCCGGCCGGCCCTGGTGCGCGCCCTGCTCGGTGTCGCCACCCCATTCCAGATCCCTGGTCCGCGCCTGGCGCGCACACTCAACGGCACCGCCGCGATGAACGCACTGCAGCAGCGCCTGATCCACTACCCCGTGGGCGGCGTTTCATCCGCCAGCTTTCCGCTCAGCGTGAAGATCGACCTGCAAAAGGGCGAGCGCATCCGCGCCCAGATCGCCTGGACCTCCAATCTGACCGGCGGCGGTTCGGGGATCGCCGGCAATGACATGCTGCCGGCGGACCTGGATCTCTACGTCTACCGGGAAAATGGCACCGTGCTGACCTCTTCCACTGGTCTGTCGAACGCCTGGGAAACGGTCGACTTCGTCGCTCCGACTACCGGAACGTACACCTTCACCACCCAAATGAGTGGGAGCTGGGACGGCTCGGGGCCGACCGAATTCGCATTCGCCGCCTTCATCGGCGAGCGCCTCCTGCCCCGCAACACCCGGTTCATCTACAGCAATCAGCCGCCGTCCCTGGGCAACTTCTACGCCATCCGGCCCAATGTGGAGTATTCGGGCAGCCAGGCGCAGTGGTTCGGCGTCGCAGCCGACGGCGGCGCGTCGGCGAACATCGCGCTGGAGGCTTGGTATACCTCCTGGTTCGACTCGCCCACCACCGCGACCGACGACATCGGGCGCGCACTCCGAACGACATCCCAATCGACCTCGGGGGTCATGCAGTTCCTGATGATCGATGGCAATCGCTGGCTCCCCGATAGCACGCTCCATCTGCGCGTTCGCCCCATCTCCGGGAGCGGCGCCTGGGCCGTATCAAGCTCCAACACCATCGTGGTCGGCGCCAACGACAACGAGAGCCGCGGCTCCTTCACCCTCCAGACCAACCAGCCGCTCTTCGTCGCGGATGTGGCGTTCGCCCCCGGAAGCACCCGCACCATCGTGCTGCGGCCGGGCAGCGGCGCGGATTCGCTGGCATCGGATTTCGGCGTGGCGCTCTTTAGCTCGACTCCCGGCACTACAACCTACCCCCGGGGCTCGCACGTGGCCATCGCGAACAGCCACGGCCCGGGGCAGCAGGAGGTATTGACCTTCACGCACACCGGGAGCTCGACCAAGAGGTACGGGCTGGCGGTGTACAACCTCACCCGCAACCGGGCACCCTCGTTCTACCTCGACTTTCCGCAGATCAGCGGCCCGCTGTTCATGGACGGCTTCGAGTCCTCGCCATGACATGGGTTTGAGGAGTCGGCGGTTCGAAATACCGGGTCGGACAATCCCGGCCGGCCTAATACGAACCCGCCGTCGCACTGGCATGGCGTACGGAACCGGATCCCGTGCGCGCGCTTGCGCGCGCGGGAATCGCGTGGATCTCAGTCGACGGAGCCCGCGTCCCGGGCAAAGCCCCAGCGCGCGCCAACGATGCGCGCCTCGGGCTCCAGCGCCACGCCGAAGCGTTCCTGCACCGAGGCGGCGATGCGTTGCGCCAGATCGAACATCTGTGCGCCGCTGGCTTGGCCATGATTGACCAGCACCAGGGCATGCTGCGGAGAAACACCGGCATCACCCTCGCGAAAGCCCTTCCAGCCGGCACGCTCGATCAGCCAGGCAGCCGAGAGCTTGCGCCAGCCCCCGTCATGCGCGGCAAATACGGGTAGCTCCGGCAAGTCACGCGCAAGTTCCGACGCCAGTGCCTCCGGCACCACCGGGTTGCGGAAGAAGCTGCCGACGTTGGGCAGCAAGGCGGGATCAGGCAATTTGCGGGTGCGAAGGCGCGCCACCGCTTCGGCGATCTGTGACGGGCGCGGCGTCTCGCCGGCACCGAGCGCGGCCAGTTCCTGCGGCAACCCGGGGTAACCGATACGCGGGGGCTGATGGCGTGGCAGACGCAATTCGATGGCGGTCACCAGCCAGCGCGAAGGCTCGCGCTTGAATACGCTGTCGCGATAGCCGAAGGCACAGGCTTCCCGGTCAAGCCGCACCAGGGTGCTGGCCTTGCGATCCCAGGCCTCGACGGTTTCGACGAATTCACCCACCTCGGTGCCGTAGGCGCCGATGTTCTGGATCGGTGCGGCGCCGGCGGAACCGGGAATGAGGACGAGGTTTTCCAACCCTGCGAACCCCAACCCCAGGCTCCAGCGCACCACATCGTCCCAACGCTCGCCCGCCCCCACCCGCAGCAATGCACCGTGCGCATCTTCTTCCAGCAGTTCGCGGCCCATGATGCCCACGCTGACCACGACGCCGGGTACGTCACCCACGATCAGGGTGTTGCTGCCCTCGCCCAGCACCAGCAGGGGCGCGCGTTGCAGATACGGCATGGCGAGCAGCTCGGCGAGACCATCCCGATGTCGCACATCGGCGAACAACTCCGCACGCGCCGCCACGCGGAAACCGTTGCGTGCCAGCAGCGAGGCGTTTTCAGCCAGCAGGCAACCTGCCACCATCAACGTCGAACGCCCTGCTCGCGTCGGCGCCGTATCGCCTCCACGCACTCGGAAACAAGCGCCGGGCCACGGTAGATCAGGCCGCTGTAGCACTGCACCAGCAACGCGCCGGCAGCCAGTTTGCCGACCGCGTCGGCGCCCTTGAGGATGCCGCCCACGCCGACGATGGGGATGTTCGCATCGAGGTGCGCGCGCAATCGGCGCAGCGTCTCGGTGGACTTTCCGTACAGCGGCCGCCCGGAAAGCCCGCCCGATTCTTCGGCATGGGGCGCGCCGGCCACTTCACTGCGATCGAGCGTGGTGTTGGTCGCAACCACCCCGTCCACACCGAGCGCGTTCAGCGTATCGGCGAGCGCCTCGGTGTCCTTTTCATCAAGATCGGGCGCGATCTTGATCAGCAGGGGCCTGCGCAGCTTGCGGTAGGCGGTGAGGCGCTCCTGCGCCTCGCGCAGGCCAGCCACCAGTGCCCGCAACTGGTCGCCATGCTGCAACTCGCGCAGGCCGGCGGTATTGGGCGAGGAAATGTTCACCACCACGTAGCCGGCCACGTCCCAGACCCGCTCCAGGCAATACAGATAATCGTGCAATGCCTTGTCGTTGGGGGTGTCCTTGTTCTTGCCGATATTGACGCCGACCACGCCGTTCCAGCGTGCCCGCTCGACATTGCCAACCAGGGTCTCCACGCCGGCGTTGTTGAACCCCATGCGATTGATGATGGCCTGCTGCGCAGTCAGCCGGAACAGGCGGGGCGCGGGGTTGCCTGGCTGCGGGCGCGGCGTGACCGTGCCGACTTCGATGAAGCCGAAACCGAAGGCCGCCAGCGCATCGATATGGGCGCCATCCTTGTCGAGCCCTGCCGCCAATCCGACCGGATTGCGGAACTCGATACCGAAGGCCCGTGTGGGCAGGGGCGCAGGGTTGCGTCCCAGCAGGCGCGACATTCCGATCCGCTGCGCCATGTCGGCCCAGTGCAGCGCGCGCCGGTGCGCGCGCTCCGGATCGCCACCGAACAGTACGGGGCGAACGAGGCTGTACACCGTCAGTTTCCGAACGCCGCGAGCGCAGCGAGGCCACCGAAGAACAGGAACAACACCAGCAGCCCGAGCACCAGCAGGGCAAATTGCAGATAGCCCAATATCAGGCCACCGATGGCCAGCCCATCGCCATCGAAACGGCCCGAGTCGTTGCGGATCTCCTTGCGTGCCATGTGGCCGGTGATGATGGCCACGATGGAGCCGATGAAGGGCACAACCACCCAGCTCAGGATTCCCGCGATGAGACTGACAATGGCCAGCGTGCTGGTCTGACGGAACGGAACGGGGGTATTCATCGGATGACTCCCGGAATGTCTGGAAATTTCGAAGATGCCGATTTCGGAGCGCGCGGACTTCCCGTCTCGCACACCGCGCAGTTGCGTGGCGTCCATCTTGCCGCGAATACAGCCGCGGCGCAGCAATCCCTGCGCTGCAAGTGGGGCCTACGGGCTGGCATGGTGAAAGCAGGCACACCTCGAACCACGACTGCCCTCCCCTGCGGAGGGCAGCCTGCGCAGGTCAAAGGTCGAACTTGATGCCCTGGGCCAGCGGCAGCGAATCGGAGTAGTTGATGGTATTGGTCTGGCGGCGCATGTACACCTTCCAGGCATCCGAACCGGATTCGCGGCCGCCGCCGGTGTCCTTCTCGCCACCGAACGCACCGCCGATCTCCGCACCCGAGGTGCCAATGTTGACGTTGGCGATGCCGCAGTCGCTGCCGGCGGCAGAGAGGAACTTCTCGGCCGACTTCAGATTCTGCGTGAAGATCGCCGAGGACAGGCCCTGCGGCACGCCATTCTGCATGTCGATGGCCTCGTCGAGCGTCTTGAACTTCATCACGTAGAGGATCGGCGCGAAGGTTTCGTGCTGCACGATTTCGTCGGAGTTCTTCAGGCCGGTGACGATGGCCGGCAGCACGAAGTTGCCCGGGCGATCGATGCGCGTGCCGCCGGTTTCGACCT
>CAZTXX010000054.1:0-12014 GCA_964617405.1 uncultured Aquimonas sp.
CGCTGGACGCCTCCACCACGGGGCTGCCTTCGCGCAGCCAGCCGTTGGACAGCGCATACAGGAATAACGAGCGTGCCAGGCGGTGTTTCAGGCTGCCGGTGGGATGGCTGGATTCATCCTTGAAGTACACCTCGATGCCGGGATAGCCGGGCAGGTCCAGCGGAATGAGGTGGGTATCGGCCGAGCGGTTGAAATCGGCTTCGATGGTGCGGATGGCCGAGGCCACCCAGATGCGCTGGGACATGGCGGGCACTGCATTCGGACAAGTGCCCCATGGTAACGCGGGAGCACCGCGGGTTAGCGGCCGGCGTGGCACCCGCCGTGGCGGGCAGGAAGATCAATCCGCGCCGCTGACCACGCTGTTGCGGCCATCGCGCTTGGCGCGGTAGAGCGCCTGGTCGGCGCTGCTCATCAGCTCTTCCACATCCGCCGATTGGGGCGGCACGCGGGTCGAAGCACCAACGCTGATGGTGACCCGGCCGATATCGGCATTGCCGCCATGGGGAATCCCCAGCGCCTGCACCCGCGCGCGCAGCCCTTCACCCAGCGCCGCGGCGGCGGTGATGTCGGCGCCCGGCAGGATGATGGCGAACTCCTCACCGCCGTAGCGCGCCACCAGCGCCTCGGGCATCACGTGGGCGGTCTCGTTGCGCAATACCTCGGCCACCTGCTGCAGGCAGCGGTCGCCCGCCGGGTGTCCGTGGATGTCGTTGTAGGCCTTGAAGAAATCCACGTCGATCATCAGCAGCGAGACCGGCTCACCACTGCGCATCGCACGGCGCCAATGTTCCTCCAACGCGTCGTCGAAACTGCGGCGGTTGGCCAGCAGGGTGAGCGCATCGGTCTGCGACAGTTCGCGCAGGCGATCTTCAAGGCGCTTTTGCACGGTGATGTCGCGAAACACCACGGCCAGGTGCCGGGCGTTGCCGGCGCTGTCACGGATCACATCGACACTGGTTTCGATGGGGAAGCGCCCGCCATTGGCGCGCACCGCCCAGAGCGTGCCGTCCCAATGCCGGGCGCCGCGCAGCCGCGCGCGCACCTGGGCTACCACGTCGTCGAAGTCCTCGCCCAGGATCGGCAGCATCTTGCCTTCCACTGCATCGGCGGAAAATCCCGTGATGGCAGTGAAGCCCGGATTCACGCTGACCACGCGCAACTGCGGATCGAGCACGGCAATCGCTTCGCCGGTATGGCGGAACACCGCGTCTGCCAGTTCGAGACGACCTTGCGCCCGCTCCAGGGCTTCAAGCTGGTGGGCAAGCCGGGCATTGAGCGTGGCGAGCCGACCGGCGTGGCGACGTTGCCTGGCCAAGCCGATCAGGAACAGGCCCTCCAGCGCCAGCACCAAGGCCGCGATCGCCAGCGCGAACAGACGGTAACGCGCCTGTGTCGCGTTCCAGGCATCGGCGCGCATGTCCATGCCCAGCACCGCAACCACCGTGCCAGTGGCATCACGTACCGGAGATACCGCCGTCACCCAGCTGCCCCAGTCGTCCTCGTGGATCGACTGCACCAGGGCCACGCCGTTGTGCCATACCTGCCAAAGATCCTCGGACGGGCCGTCGTAGGGATCGCCGGGTGCCGAGTAGTCCGGTGATTCGGGCGATTCGGCATCGGCCAGAAACACCATGCGCGCGCCGCCATCGGTTTCCGGGCGCATCAGGTAGACGAAGCGGAAGTCCGGATTCACGTCACGCGCCCGGCGCAACTCGCGGCGCAGGTCGTCGAACTGCGGGGTTTGCGCATCGCTGGCATCACCGCTCAACGCGGCGATCCGACCGGCATCCAGGGTTGCGGTGACCGTGCGCGCCAAGGCCAGGATGCGGTCGTGCTCGAGGCGATCGCCGATGGCAGTCACGAAACCCGTGAACCACAGCGCCGCCAGCAGGGTGGCAGCGATGAGCGCGCCGCCAAGCCAGAGGGCGGAACGGCCGTGTTGCGTGGGTTCGGGAGAGGGCATGGGTGCTCCAGGGCGACGGCGCAGTTTACGGAATCCCGTCGCGCGGGCCTGAACCGGACGTGTGGCGCGGATGGATTGTTCGCGGCATCCGGCGCTGGCCGGTCCGAGGTTTCACGGGTTTTCAGCGCCCACCCGCTTGCCGGCGCCTGGCGCGCTCCAGCCAGCGCAGCAGCGGTGCCCAGTCCTGCTGGTGATCGCGCACGTGCTGGGATTGATAGTCGAACAGGCTTTTGCCCAGGCCGGCCAGGAGGGCATAGGCCTGGGTGTCGCGCAGCTGCGCCACCAGTTCGCAAGGCCACTGCGACAGTTGCGTCACGCTCTGCTGCGAGGCTTGTGTCCAAGGTCGCAGACGATTGGCGACCAGACCCACCGGCAGCTCGCCACGCGCCACACGCGGGTGCTCAGCCAGCGGGTTGAGGAAGCGCACGGTGGCTTCCATGTCCAGCACCGAGGGCAGCACCGGCACCAGCATGGCGTCGGCCACGTCGAGGAATGCCGTCAGATCCTTTGGCATGGCACCGGCCGGCGCATCGATCACCACGCGCTGCGCATCGTCGGGCAGCTGGCGCTGCCAGCCACGCCGGGTGCCATCCACGCCGCCCACGTCGTTTTCCGCATGGCTGCGCTTTTCGCACCAGATCAAGGAGGAACCTTGCGGATCGGCGTCCACCAGCAGGGTGTGCCGGCCCTGGCGTGCATACGCGCCGGCAAGGTTGGTGGAGATCGTGGTCTTGCCGACGCCGCCCTTGGCGCTGGCAACGAGGATGCGGAACATGGCGGACTCCGACCGGTTTCGGACGCCACTTTAACGCGTGGCCGTTAAACTCGCGCTATGCATACCCTCTGCAATATCGCCGCGGCCCTGCCCGCCATGGCCGCGCGCCAACCCGACGCCATCGCGATCCGCTGCCCGACCGGCACCGATGCCGATGGACGGGTGATTTACGGCATCGAACTCTCCTGTCGCGAACTGGAGGAGCGCAGCAACGCGGTGGCCGCGGCGCTCGCGCGTGCCGGCATCGTGCGCGGCACGCGTGCCGCCTTGATGGTGCGTCCCTCACCCGAGCTTTTCCTGCTGATGTTCGCGATGTTCAAGGCCGGCGTGGTGCCGGTGCTGATCGATCCGGGCATCAGCAAGCGCGCACTGCGCCAGTGCCTGGACGAGGCCGCGCCGGAGGCTTTCATCGGCATCCCGCTGGCGCATGCGGCGCGCGTGGTGCTGGGCTGGGCGCGCAGGAGTTGCCGGATCAAGGTGACCGTGGGGCGGCGCTGGTTCTGGGGCGGGCATACGCTCGCGAGGCTGCTGGCCGATGCCGCCGACACGGGTTTCGCGCTTGCCGACACCCGGCCCGACGAGATCGCCGCGATCCTGTTCACCTCCGGCTCCACCGGCGTGCCCAAGGGCGTGGTGTACCGGCATCGGCACTTCGTGGCACAGGTCGAAATGCTCGGGCGCATGCTCGATATCGCCCCCGGCGGCGTGGACTTGCCGACCTTCCCGCCGTTCGCCCTGTTCGATCCCGCGCTCGGCATCACCAGCGTGATCCCAGACATGGACCCCACCCGCCCGGCCCAGGCCGATCCGCGCAAGCTGGTCGATGCCATCGAGCGCTTCGGCATCACCCAGATGTTCGGCTCGCCGGCACTGATCGATACCCTCAGCCGCCATGGCAAGGCGCACGGGGTGAAACTGACCACGCTGACCCGGGTGATGTCCGCTGGTGCCCCGGTGCCTCCGGCGGTGGTCGAGCGCATGGCCGCGATGCTGCCGGAAAGCGCCCGCATCTACACGCCTTATGGCGCCACCGAATGCCTGCCGGTGGCGCTTATGGAGAGCCGCGAACTGGCCACCACCCGCGCCGCCACCGAGGCCGGCGCCGGTACTTGCGTGGGACGCCCGGTGGAGCCCAACGAGGTGCGCCTGATCCGCATCGTGGACGAGCCCATCGCCGAGTGGGATGACACGCTGCAGGTCGTGCCCGGCGAGGTCGGGGAAATCGTCGTGGCCGGCCCCACGGTCACCGACGAATACTTCAACCGTCCCGCCGCCACCGCGTTGGCCAAGATCCGGGAAACCCTGACTGACGGCGGCACGCGCGTGCTGCACCGCATGGGCGACCTTGGCTGGATCGATGGCGAGGGGCGCCTGTGGTTCTGCGGGCGCAAGAGCCAGCGGGTGGAAGCCGCCGACGGGCCGCTCTACACCGAGCAGGTGGAGCCGGTATTCAACGCCCACCCGCAGGTGCGCCGCAGTGCTCTCGTCGGCGTGGGCACCAAGGGCACACAGACCCCGGTGCTGTGCGTGGAGCTGGAAGCCGGTGTGCCACCCGGCGAACGAGAGCGCATCGAGGCGGAACTGCTCAATCTCGGCCAACGCCATGCGCATACCGCGCGGGTGCAGCGCATCCTCTTCCACCCCAGGTTCCCGGTGGACATCCGCCACAACGCCAAGATCGGCAGGGAACAACTGGCCCAGTGGGCCGGTACGCAACCTGCCGGGTGATCAGCCCGACGTGGTACCGGAGCGCCGCGTTTTGCCGCGCGCGAACAGGCCGTTGACCACGCACAGGCCGGCCAGCACCAGAACGATACCGAACCCGCGTGCCGCCGAAGGCTGTTCGCCGAGGATCAGCCAGGCCAGCAACACTCCGACCACCGGCACCCCGAGGCTGGAAACGCTCGCCACCGTGGCCGGGAGCCGGTCGAGCACGATGGTCCACAGCCACCAGGCCAGACCCGAAGCCAGCAGCACCGCATAGGCCAGCAGCGCCACGAAGGTCGGCGACCAGTCGATCTCGCGCGCCGGCACCAGCAATGCCAGCAAGCCGAGCGGCACCGCACCCAGCAGCATCTGCCAGGCGGTCAGGTTGAGCGGTGAACAGGCGTGCTTTTGCATCAGGCGCTTGCTCAACACCACCCCCGCCGCCCAGCCAACCCCGCCGACGGTGGCCAACAGCGTGCTCAGCCAACTGCCCATCCCGTGCCAGGGCTCGATGATGCACACCAGGCCCAGCGCTGCCAGCGCCAGCCCGAGCCAATGGCGCGGCTGCGGGCGCTCATGCAGCAGGGGCCAGGCCAGCAGGATGATCCAGAACGGCATGGTGTAGGACAGCAGCGCCACCTGTCCTGCGCCGCCGGTCAGCATCGCGGTATGGGCAAATCCCTGGAACAGCGTGGTCTGGCAGAGGCCGATCAGGGCGGTTGCCCGCAGCGGCGGCGGGTGCAACGGCTGGCGCAGCAATGCCATCACGCCGAACAGGCTCGCCGCCCCCAGCACATAGCGCAACGCGGCAAATTGCAGCGGGCCGGCATGATCGATCGCCTGCTTCATCACCACCCAGCTGTACCCCCAGATCAGCAAGGTGGCGAGCAGGGCAAAGGTGGCGCCACGCGAGGCGTGTGAAGGCATGGGGTCGGACGAATCGGCGGGGCGGGCAGTGTAGCGATGCGGCGCGGCCGCCGCGAAGACGTGTCTGCGCTCTTTCGACAGGGCCAGCATGACGCATCGCCGCTACCCACGCGCAGGGCTACCATGGATGGCCTCGCGCAAGGAAACCCCATGCCACACTTCGACGAACTCGACGCCATCAGCCTGGACGCCCTGCGCCGGACCGGCGCCACCAAATGGAATCGCCGCGACGGCGCGATGGGCGCGTTCGTGGCTGAGATGGACTACGGCATCGCACCGGCCATCACCGCAGCCCTGCACCAGGAGGTGGATCGCGGGCTGTTCGCCTACCTCCCGGCAGCCCATGCACAACGGATGCGTGCCAGCGTGGCGCATTACCTGCGCAAACAGCACGGCTGGGAGGTGCCCGAATCGCGCATCCACGAGATGCCGGACGTGGTGGCGATCTACCGCGCCGCGATCGAGCATTTCAGCCCGCCAGGCAGCCGCATCATCGTGCCCACGCCGGCCTATATGCCACTGCTTTCGCTGCCACCGGCGCTCGGCCGCGAAGTGATCGAGGTGCCGATGCAGCGCGCCGCGGACGGCCGCTTTCACAACGACCTGGCCGCGATCGAACGGGCCTTCGATGAGGGCGGCCATCTGCTCGCGCTGTGCAATCCGCACAACCCCACCGGGCGCGTGTTCACCCGCGAGGAACTGCTCGCGATCGAGGACCTGGTCGAGCGCAAGGGTGGCCGCGTGTTTGCCGACGAGATCTGGATGCCGCTCACCCATACGGGACACACGCACATTCCCTATGCCTCCATTGGCGCACGCGCGGCCGGCCACACCATCACCGGCACGGCGGCCTCCAAGGGCTTCAACCTGCCGGGGCTCAAGTGCGCCCAGCTGATCGTTTCCAATGACGCCGATCAGAAGCACTGGCGCGAGGTGGGCACCTGGGCCATGCATGGCGCGGGCAACCTCGGCCTGATCGCCACCGCCGCGGCCTATGACCAGTCGCTCGACTGGCTGGACGACATCCGCGCCTACCTGCTGCGCAACCGTGACGCGCTGGTGGAATTCGTGCAAACGCGCATGCCGCAGGTGCGCCTGTCGCCACCCGAGGGCACCTACATCGCCTGGCTGGATTTTTCCGCCTGGCATTTCGAGCGTGGGCCGCAGGCCTTCTTCCTGGAACAGGCCGGTGTGCTGTGTACCGACGGTGCCGCCTGCGGGCAGGTGGGAGAAAACCACCTGCGCTTCATCTTCGCCATGCCATATCCGCTGATGTGCCAGGCGCTGGAGCGCATGGCCGACGCGCTGCAACGTCATGCCGCTGCCACGCCACCGTCCACCCGATGACAGGCCTGCCATGATCCGCCGCATCCATTTTTGCGTCTTTGCGCTCGCGGTCCTGCTGTTGCTGCCATGGGTCGCGATGGCCGAGCCTGCGGTCGATGGCCCCTATGTGGTGCCCGCCGCCGACGGCGGCTGGGTCGCGCGATGGGCGGTGGTCGAAGGCGATCAGGTCCACGCCCGCCGCAGGATGATCGCGCCCGGCACGCCGCTTCGCGTGGAGGCCGTGGGTGATGTGCCCGCCTTCGAGGTCAACCTGCGCCCACCGGCCCAGACCGGTCACGACGCGCTCAATCTGGATTCGACGGTGCCGCTGTTCGTGGTGGCCGACATCCACGGCGAATACGACATCCTGGTCGAACTGCTGCAACACCAGGGCATCATCGACCGACAGTTGCACTGGGCCTATGGCTCGGGGCAACTGGTTTTTCTCGGCGACGTGTTCGATCGCGGTGCGCACCAGGTCGAGGTGCTGTGGCTGATCTACCAGTTGCAGGGCGAAGCGCGGCAAGCCGGCGGCGGGGTCGAGTTCCTGCTGGGCAACCACGAGTTGATGGCGTTGCGCGCCGATGCGCGTTACCTGAATGAGCGTTACGTGGCCACCACGAAAGCGTTGGAAGTCGCCAGCTATGCCGAGCTGTTCGACGCACGCAGCGTGCTGGGCCAGTGGTTGCGCAGCCGCGCCTCCGTGCTTCGCGCAGGCGATGTGCTGCTGCTGCACGGTGGCATGTCGGCCCAGGTGGTCGAGCAAGAGCTCACCCTGGCCAGCCTCAACCGTCTGGTGCGTGAAGTACTGGCCGGCAGCGCCGATCCGGCCAGCTCACCCCTGCACGACTTTGCCATCCGCAGCAACGGGCCCCTGTGGTATCGCGGGTATTTCCCGCGCGATGGCCAAGCACCGACCGCCGGTATGCAGGACGTGGACACGGTACGAGAGGCGTTCGGCGTGCGCACCGTGTTTGTCGGCCATACTGCACTGGATGCCGTCACCCCGCTGTATGACGGTCGCGTGGTCGCGGTGCAGGTCTATCCGGAGCGCGATCCGGATACCGGCATCGCAGTGATCGGCGCGGTGCGGCGCGACGGCGGACAGTGGTACAAAGCGGCGGTCGACGGGCGTCGCGAGTTGTTGCCCGTTGCTGTGCCGTTGCCACGTCGACCCCGCGCACGCGATGTTCAGCAATGACGGCGTAATGTCGACATGTTGGCCCGTGGGCCATCTGCAAACCCCCAGACTCAAGGAGCACACACCCATGAAAATCCATCCTTCGATGTGGTTGGGCGCGGCGCTCGCCAGCCTGTTGCTGGCGGCCTGCCAGGGCGGCACGTCCACAAACAACGACACCGCTGCGGCGCCGCAGCCGGCGCCGGCCGAAACCACCACCCGGGCCGCGGAAGAGCTCGCAGCGCCGCCCGTTTTGGCCCCCGAATCGGCACAAGCCCAGGTCGCCCCGATTCCGGAGCCGCCGCCGGCACCACCTGCGCCCGTCGCACCACCGGCACCACCTGCACCAACTCCGGCTGCGCCGCCGGCCGCACCCAAGCCGCCCGCCGCACCTGCCGTGCAGTACGCGCAGGTCATCAGCGTCACGCCGGTACGCCAGTCCACCGACAATCCCGAACAAGTCTGCCGCGACGTGGAAGTGGTGTACCAGGTGGCACCCAAGGACGACAACAAGATCGCTGGCACCGCGATCGGCGCGATCGTCGGCGGAGTCATCGGCAACCAGGTCGGTGATGGCAAGGGCCGCGACGCGGCACGCATCGCCGGTGCCGTGGGTGGTGCCGTCGCCGGGCGCAAGATCCAGGAGGCGCAGCAGGCCAAGAAGACCGAAACCCGCATCGAGCACCAATGCGAGACGGTCAACAACACCAAATACACCACGGTGGCCTACGACATCATCTACAGCATCAATGGCGAGAGCCACAGCGCGCGGGTGGCCGAAGACCCGGGTGAGAAGATCCGCCTGCCGGTGCGCAGCATCGAGCTCTGAGATCCCGTTGTTGCCGGCCTCGCGCGTTTTGCGCGGGGTCGGTGGCGGATCCACGTTCCGCTTGATCCAGGTCGCCAGGGTGCAGGGCGAGCCGCCCTACACTCGCGGTTTCGGTTGATCTGGAGGTACCACGATGGATGACACGCCGTTTTCCCCCGGCACCCTGCGTCGCCTCGCCGAGGGTTTCGAGGGCCGGCTGGAACGCGAATTCCCGCATCCGCCCGAGGCGGTCTGGAAAATGCTGACCGACCCGGCAGCGATGGCCCAATGGTTGGCACCCGGACAGGTGGAGCTTCGTCTGGGCGGCGCGGTACGGATCGATTTTGCCGACAGCGGCACCGTGATCGACAGCCAGGTGCTGGAGTTCGAACCACAACGGGTACTGGCCTATTCCTGGAGCCACGGCGACGAGCCGCAGCGCCCGTTACGCTTTGCCCTGTCCGCGGTGGACGGCGGCACACACCTGGTTCTGGGCGTCGGCATCCCGGCGGGCGAGGATGCGGCCAAGGCCTGCGCCGGTTTCGAGGGCCATCTGGAAATGCTGGCCGCGGCACTGGAAGGCGTTCCGATCCGCTTTCCCTTCGATGTGTTCCTCGCCGCGCGCAAGGCCTACAACACCCAACTGGACGCCTGATCCCGGAGCCGCCGCCGCGCGGAAGCCGCCGCGGCGGTGAGCCGGTTTTTCATTCCCCTGCGCCTCTCATGACAAGGGCGACCGTTGTGTCGCCTTCATCCCGCCCGGAGACTTGTCATGAATCTGCGCCACCTGCTCGCCAGCTGTCTCATCGCCGCGCTGCCCTTCGCCGCCTCCGCGCAACAGGGCTTCGGCCAGACGAACCAAGCCTACCCGCCCACGCAAGGCGTCACCGACACCGCACAATACCCGGCGCAACAGGGCGGCTGGGGCAATGCGCCGATGCCACAACAGGACCCGTACGCGGCGCAGCCCGCACCCAACGCCGGTGCAATGGCAATGCCCCAACCTGGAGGCATGACAGGTGGCCAGCCACAGCCCACGATGCAACCGGCCATGGCGGCCCGCCTGCAGGGCATGTTGCAGGCCGAGCTGCAGGACTTCGGTGTACCGCCCAGCAACCAGTTGCACGAGGTGATGCACGGCCCGACCCCGACCTCCATCCCCGGCGGCCAGGTGATCACTTCCGATCGGCTGATGATGCTCTACCAGCAGGGCCAGCAAAGCGGCCTGCTGGTGTTCGATGTGCTCAATGGCGGCACGCAGTTGCCAATGGCACAGAACGCCATCGGTGCCGCCCAGCCCGGCAGTTTCAATGACCAGACCCAGCAGCAGTTCGGCCAGTACCTGGCGCAGGTGACCCAGGGCAACAAGGCGCGACCGATGGTGTTCTATTGCCAGGGTCCGCAGTGCTGGATGAGCTACAACGCCGCCCTGCGCGCCATCCACATGGGCTACAGCCAGGTGTACTGGTATCGCGGCGGAATCGAGGCCTGGGGCCAGATGCAGCAGATGGCCATGGGCATGGCACAGCCCTCGGCGCAGGCTCCCGGAGCATTTGGCGCGATGCCGCAAGGCAACTGGCCGGGCAATCCCTGAAGGGTTGCACGCCGGGCAGTCGTTGCTCGGGCACATCTTCGCAGCCCAGACATCGAGGACCTCACCATGTACAGCTCACACCTCCCCGAATACCGCATCGAGTCGCCGGCATGGCTGTTGCTCGGTGCCCATGCCGCAACCGGTCAGCTCTGCCTGCAGGGACGCAACCTCAGCTTCAGCGTCGAGGACGCCGGCAGCGTCCCGCCCGTGAAACTGCGCAAGCTGGATGCCATCGCCAAGAGCGCGCATTTCAGCCACGAGGTGCTCGAAGGCCGCAAGGCGGTGCTGTTTTCCGAATGGCTGGGCGATGTGCGAGTCAGTTCCCGGTGGCTCTGGTTCCGGGATGGCCTGATCGTACGCACCGTCGCGCAACGCTGGCGTTTCGTGCTCCGCCCGCCGCGCGCGCTGGCGGATCGCCGGGTCGATACGCCTTCCCCCGCCGGATTGGGCAGGGGCCTGCGTGAGTACTGGTTGATCGCCATGAACACGCGCGCCTGACAAACCACCCTGCATTGATCGGGACAGGATATTCGTCATGAGAGTCTGCTCACACGTGATCAGTCTGCTGCTGCTTTGCGCGCTGGCCAGCGCCTGCGGCGATTCCAACCTGGCGGCCGCATCCGGTGCGGTGCCCGGAACCCATGGCACCCCCGGCATTGTGGTGCGCAACGATGGTTCCACCGCGGCAGCAGTCCAGCAGGGCGCGTTCCAGCGCACCACCATCATCGACCCATCCGGTTTCGGCCAGCCGATGCCGGCCTTCAGCCTGCAGATGCCGCGCGGCTGGCTGGACCAGGGCACCACCCAGTGGAGCATCGGTGGCTGCACCGCCGGTTCGCCTTCGCTCGCATGGCGCGCCCGCTCACCCGATGGGCGTCAGGCCATGGAATTCATCCCGAGCTGGGCCTCGCAACAGGCCACCGCGTACGCGGGCCAGATCTACCCGAACTGCCCGATGGCGCCATTCAACACCATCCGCGACTACCTGCAACACCTTGCCAGCCAGCGTCGTCCCAACGGCCGCGTGCTCGACTATCGCGAACGCCCCGACCTGACCGCCAGCGTGCAGGTGCCCTCACTGCCCGACCAGACCGGTGCCCCGGTACGGATGCGGTTTCAGGTGCAGGCGGGCGAAATCCTGGTGGCCTACGAGGAAAACGGCCAGGCCATGCGCGAATCCATCGTCACCCGTGGCACGTTCACGGAAATCGTGTCCGACTTCCCGATGCTCGGCACCCAGCGCACCCTGGGCCTGTTGACCGACGGCGCGATGAGCTTGAGCGCCCCCGACGGCGAACTCGACTTCGCCCTGCTGGAACAGGTGCGCGCTTCGATTGTCGCGGAGCCCGAATGGCGGGCCCGGGTGCAACAGATGATGCGCGGCATCGCCGCGGACAACCAGCGCACCCAGACTGAAATCGCGCGCATCAACGCCAGGGGCTCGCAAGTAGCGATGCAGGAGATCGCCAAACGCGGTCAGATCATGGCCGGCACCCGTGCCGAGATCGCCGCCATCAACACCAATACGTGGAACAACACCCAGGCCACGAACGAGCGCATCCAGGCCCGCGGCATCGATGCCATGCGCGAGGTGCAGCCGTACTACGATCCAATCCGCGGCACCCCGGTCGAAGTCGACAATCGCTACCAGTACCTGTGGCGCCTGACCGATGGCAGCTACTACCAGACCAACGATCCCGCCTTCAATCCCGCCCTGGCACTGGGAATGGATGG
>CAZTXX010000055.1:0-1403 GCA_964617405.1 uncultured Aquimonas sp.
CCCGGATTGAAGATCGCGGTATTGATGCCGATCAGTTCGCCGCGCAGGTTCACCAGCGCGCCACCGGAGTTGCCGGGATTGATGCTGGCATCGGTCTGGATGAAGTTCTGGTAGCCCAGCCCCGGCAGGCCATGCCGACCGAGCGCGGACACGATGCCCGAGGTCACCGTCTGGCCGAGGCCGAAGGGATTGCCCACCGCCACCACGAAATCACCCACGCGCAGAGCATCGGATCGCGCCACCGGCACCGCGGAAAGATTGCCCGCCGCCACCCGGATCACGCCCACGTCCGTGTCCTCGTCGGAGCCGACGATTTCCGCGGTCAGCGTGCGCCCGTCGGCCAGCGACACCTGCACCTCGTCAGCGCCGCTGATCACATGGTTGTTGGTGAGGATCAGGCCACGCGCGGCGTCGACGATCACGCCCGATCCCAGCGATTGGCGGATGCGCTCCTGCGGCACGTTCGGCAGCCCGAACAGATGACGGAAGAACGGGTCGTCGGCATAGGGGCTACGCACGCGCACCACGGTCTTGCTCTGGATGTTGACCACGGCCGGCGTGACGTTTTCCAGCATGGGCGCAAGCGAAGGCAGTGGCGCTCCGTCGACTTCGGCGGGAAGCGCGGCATCCACCTGCAACGAACCCAGACAGAACAGCGTGGCGAGCAGGGCACAAGGCCAGATCGGGCGCAATGACATTGGGACCTCCAGGGGCAAAAACGCGGGCTTTGACCGTTGTCGTGGCGATGTTGTTCCCACCAACTTCCCGCATGGCGCATTCTCGAGCAGCCCGACGGCTTGCACAAAGCGCAAAAGCAGCGCAGATTCCGCATCAGTACCCAGCGCCCACGACGAGGAGGGGCACACGATGAGCAGTGGAAATGGTGTGAAGGAAGAGCTTGCCGGCGCCGCGGAAGCGGTCTCCGAGAAAGTGCAGGAACTGGCAGCCGACGCCAAGAAGGCCGCCGCCAATGTCGCGAAAGAGGCGAAGAAGAAGACCACCGCCGTGCGCAAAACGATCGACAAGAAGACCAGCTCCGCGGGCAAGACGCTGAAGAAGGCGGCCGATACCGCGATGAAGAAAGTCGAAACGGTGAAGAAGGCGGTCAAGAAGAAGGTCGATCAAGCCAAGGCCAAGGTCGAGAAGAAGGTCGCCTCGGCGAAGAAGGCCGTGAAGACGGAAGTGGCGGCAGCGAAGAAGCGCGTGGCCGCCGCGCGCAAGACCACCGCAGCCAAGGCCCCCGCCAAGAAGTTGGTCGCGAAGAAGGCGCCGGCCGCAAGCAAGGCCGCGGCGAAAAAATCCGTGGCAAAGAAGGTCGCGGTGAAGAAGGTCGCCACCAAGGCACCCGCAAAGAAGGCCGCAGCCAAGAAAGCCCCGGCGAAGAAGGCCGTGGTGAAGAAGGC
>CAZTXX010000055.1:1503-11745 GCA_964617405.1 uncultured Aquimonas sp.
AAGGCCGCCGCGAAGAAGGCCGCCGGCTGACACAGCCCATCGGGCGCCGGCTTGTGCCGCGCGCCCGATGTTCCGGCCTGCTCAGTCGACCTGCGGCAAGCGCAGGGTGCGAACGAACAACCACAGGCCCGTGGCCATCACCCCGGCTGAGAGCAGGGCAACCAGCGCTCCCCAGAACCAGTGCGTGCCGCCAAGCAATGCTGCCATCTGTGCGGTGTCCGAGGCCAGCTCACCGGCCCCGGTCGTGGCGCTGCGGGAAAACAGGTAGTCGAACCGCGCCAGGCTGGAGAGACATAGCTCCACCGCCACCAGACAGGTCAACACCTGCTGCCAGAGCGCCGATGCCCAGCGCGCCAGCGCACCTGCCGTGGCCGCACACAATGCCACCCAGCACCAACCGAATACGTTGCGCACCCAGAACAGCAGGGCGATCACCAGTAACAGGGCGATCAGCGCCAGCGCGGCACGCGCCAGAGCCGCGCGCCGTGCCGCCAGGAACAGCAGCCAACCGGCAAGTGGCGGCCCCAGCGGCCCACCCGCCGCGATCAACGCCCGCTGCAGGTTCCCGCCGGCACTGCGGGTAAGCGCCACCCCGGACCCATCGGCGTACAGGCGCAGCGAATCGAACCGCGCGCCGCTGAGCAGTGCCGCCAGGCCGTGGCCAAGCTCATGCGCCAGCGAGGCCATCAGCACCTGCGGCCAGGCCAGCCAGGAAAGCGCGGGAAACCAGCGCGGCAGCAGCGCCAACAGCAGTGCCAGCGACACCGCCCAGGCCAGAACCTGGCGAGCGCGCCGCGCGGCAGAGGAGGTCTGTGGCGGATGAGAACCGGTAATCCGCCCAGGTTGGCCCGAATCGTGCATCAGTATTCCGTGTGCCTTGAGGGCATGATCCGGACAACCGTCATGATTTTCCCCGTCATCATCGAAAAACTGGCCGTTCCCCTGACGGATTGGACCGGCGCCGTGCTTCAGGCGCTGGGTCATATGACTCAGGGTACACTGTGCGCCGATCCGGTTCCGCCGCGTGCCACCGACGTGGAATAAGCGTCACGGCGCGTCATATTGACGCTTTGCGTCACCTCTGGCCCGGATCGATCCTTTGCATCTGCGGCCTGATCGATGAATCTCCCCTCTTCCGAGTTTGCGCCTGCGGCGCGTGTCGCTTCGTCCGCGCAACCCGTGCGCCCCGTGTCGCTGGTCGGCTTTGACGCCGACGACACCCTCTGGCACAGCGAGATCCACTTCCGCGCGGCACATGCCGAGTTCGAGCGCATCCTCGCGCCCTATCTCGACCTGGCCGATGCCGCCCTGCACGAACGCCTGCTGGCAGTCGAGAAGGCCAATATCCGCGTGTTCGGTTATGGCGCCAAGGGCATGACGCTCTCGATGCTGGAAACCGCCATCGCGATGACCGAAGGCCGGATCAGCGCGAACGAGCTGGCGCGCATCATGACGCTGGGCAAGGACATCCTGGTTCATCCGGTGGAATTGCTGCCCGACGTCCGTGCCGCCGTGGAAACCGTGGCCGCCACGCACCAGGTCGTGTTGATCACCAAGGGCGACCTGTTCCATCAGGAAGCCAAGATTGCCGCATCCGGCCTCGCCGATCTTTTCACCCGTATCGAAATCGTTTCCGAGAAGGACACCGCCGCCTATGCCCGCGTCATCGCCGAGTGCGGCGCGGCGCCGGAACGGTTCGTGATGATCGGCAACTCGTTGCGCTCGGATATCGAGCCGGTGCTGGCATTGGGTGGCTGGGGTGTGCATATGCCTTATCAGGTCACCTGGGCGCTGGAGATGGTGCACGACGTGGCCGAGGACGATCCGCGCGTGCAACGCATCGATGGTGCCGCACAGATCCCCCAGGCCATCGCGCGTATCGAGGTACTGGCGTCCGCCGCCCGGTTCAGCGGGGGTTGACGCAGATACCGTCTTGTTGCGCGCGGGTTCACCCGTACTCGCCGAAGCTTCCGGACACGTTGATCATGGGCGCAACCTGAGGAGGAACTGCGATGCGAACCCTATCCCTTGTGGCCGGTGCGGTGCTTGCTCTGGGCCTTGTCGCCGCCACGCCCGCCACCGCGCGCGGCGGTGATGCACGCATCTGGGTGTCGATGGGCGATGTGATGTTCAGTGCCGGGCGCCCCTACCACCGCCATCACCACCATCCATTGCAGATCCTGCACGGTCCGCGCGGTCCCAGCTATTACTACTACCCGGTGCCGGCCTACAGCTATTACCCGATGCCGCCACGCCCCTATGCCTATCCGGCGTATTACCCGCCCGCGCCGTACCATCGTCCCGCGCCGCCTCCACCGCGTCCGGGCTATCCGCGGCATCGCCCAGGCTATTACCGCTGACGGAACTTCATCGTTGCGGGCCGCGTCATGACGCGGCCCGCTTTGTCATTGCCGCGCGCGGGCCGGCTCGCATTACAACAGCGTGAATAGGATCGGCAGGTCGCCGTTCGCCTCCACCCCCGGTGGCGAGAAACGCCAGTGGCGCAGCACGTGGCGTCGTGCGCTGGTGTCGAGATCGGCATGCCCGCTGCTTCGCAGGATGTTCGCCTCGCGCGGCCAGCCCTCGGCGTCGATACGCAGGCGCAATACCACTTCGCCCTGCCAGCCCATGCGCTTGGCGCGCGCCGGGTACGGTGGCTGTGGCCCGTGCAGGATGCTGAGCCCGGCAAAGCCGCCACCGCTTGCGGCGGGAGCGATGTCATCGGCTACCTCTCCCGTGGTGGAACCTGTCGTCGTTGGTGGCGCTTCGATCACGCTTTCCACAAAAACAGGCTGCTCGCTCGGCATTGCCCGGGATACGGACGGTGCCGGAATCGGCTTGGCTTGTGGTCGCGCCGGAGCACTTGGCATGGGCGGTGGCGGTGGTGCGGGCTGATTCCTGGGAAGGATCACCACATCGATCGCCTGTGTGCTTGGCTTGCTCAGTGGCAGCTCGAATCCGCCCGGATTGGCCAGGCTCAGGGCGAGCAGGCCCGCCAGATGCAAGCCGACAACCAGACTTCCGGTGCCGACGCGCACGGCGGAAAAGTCGGGGCGTTCTTGAATGGTGAAATGCATTGCAGGCTCCTTTGCGCGGATGGGCAAGGGCTGCAACGTGACATGGAGTGAAACGGGGTTGCGGCGATGGGGCTTGCGTAGCGATTCAGGCACCCAGATCCGGGATCAGCCGGCTTTCGAGGTAGGCGATCATGTCCTTGATGCGCAGCTTGCGCCGCTTCATGCGGGTCAATTCAAGCTGATCGGTCCAGGCCGCTTCGGCGTTCTGTGCGATGGCTTCATCCAGACGCCGGTGCTCACAACGCAGTGCGGCGATCTGTTCGACGATTTCGGCGGTCTCGGACATGGCGGCTGGAGGCGGGACACGGACAAGGCCTAGCTTACGGGTCACCTGCGCTGTGCGAAAGCCCGGCTACAATGTCGGGTCGCACTGCGCACGCAAGCCGATGTCTGCCCGCGTGTCTTCCCTTGCCGGAACTTGCCATGACCGCTCCCGCCCGCAAACAGGAATTCGAGAACCACAAGCTCGCCAAGCGCCTGCGCCGGCAGGTCGGCCAGGCCATCGCCGACTTCGGCATGATCGAGGAGGGCGACAAGGTGATGGTGTGCCTGTCCGGCGGCAAGGACAGCCACACCCTGCTCGATATCCTGTTGCAGCTCCAGGCCCGCGCGCCGGTGAGCTTCTCCCTGGTGGCGGTGAACCTGGACCAGAAGCAGCCCGGTTTTCCCGAGGAAGTGCTGCCAGCGTACCTGCGCGCGCTCGGGGTCGACTTCACCATCCTCGAGCAGGACACCTATTCGGTAGTGCAACGGGTGGTGCCAGAAGGCAAGACCCAGTGTTCGCTGTGTTCGCGCCTGCGCCGCGGCGCGCTCTATACCCACGCCGCCGAGCAGGGCTTCACCAAGATTGCGCTGGGCCACCACCGCGACGACCTGGCGGCGACCTTCCTGATGAACCTGTTCTTCCACGCCAAACTGGCCTCGATGCCGCCCAAGCTGTTGAGCGACGACGGCCGTCACGTGGTGATCCGACCGCTGGCCTATTGCAAGGAATCGGACATCGCGCGCTACGCCGAGCAGCGCGGTTTTCCGATCATCCCCTGCAACCTGTGCGGCTCGCAGCCGAACCTTCAGCGCAAGCAGGCCGAGCGTTTGCTGGCCGAATGGGACCGTGTCACGCCGGGCCGGGTGGACCAGATCGTGCGCGCGCTGGGTGATGTGCGTCCCTCGCAACTGGCCGACCGCAACCTGTTCGATTTCCATGCCCTCGGCCGCCGCAACCAGGCGCCGCTGCCCGATACCCATGCCTGGCTCGCCGGCGAGCCGGCCGCTGCGCCGGAGGAGGATGGCGATGCCGGCTTCCAGCCCCTGCGCGGCAACAGCCAGGCCGACGACGGCCTGTCCATCCTGACCGGCTGACCCCACCCGCTCCCATTCCCCATTCTCTATTCCCCATTCCCGATGCTCTTCAGAAACCTCACCCTGTTCCGCTTTGCTTCCTCCGTTCGTGATGCCCTCGAAGGCCTGCCCGAGCGCCTGCCAGAACACGCACTCACCGCGCTCGGGCCGCTGGAGCTTTCCACGCGCGGCTTCGTCTCGCCTTTTGGTCGCAACCATGAAGCGCTGTCGCATCGTGTGGGCGATTGCCTGCTGTTGAACCTGGGCGGCGAGGACAAGATCCTTCCCTCCGCCGTGGTCAACGAGGTGCTGGCAAGCAAGATCGACGTCATCCGCGAGCAGGAGGGCCGCAGCCCCGGTGGCAAGGAGCGCAAGCGGCTCAAGGACGAGGTGCTCACCGACCTGCTGCCGCGCGCCTTTGCCAAGCCCTCGCGGGTGCCGGCCTATCTGGATCTGGCCAATGGCTGGCTGGTGGTCGATTCCTCCAGCCGCAAGAACGCCGAGGCCGTGGTGTCCGCCATCCGCGAGGCCTTGGGGTCGTTTCCCGCATTGCCCGTCAATGCCGAATCCAGTGTCCGTGCGCTGATGACCGGTTGGCTGGCCGGCGAACCCCTGCCGAAGGACTTCATGTTGGGCGAGGAATGCGAACTGCGCGACCCGGTGGATTCGGGTGCCATCGTCAAGTGTCGTCGGCAGGAGCTGGACAGCGAGGAGATCCGCGAGCATCTCAAGGTTGGCAAGCAGTGCTTCCAGCTCGAGCTGGTGTTCGCCGAGCGACTGTCCTTCGTGCTGGGCGAGGATCTGGTGGTGCGCAAGCTCAAGTTCCTGGAAACCGCCACCGAGTCGTTGGAAAAGGACGACCGCCAGTCGTTGGAGGCCGAACTGGATGCGACCTTCGCCTTGATGAGCGGCGAATTGCGCGTGCTGCTTGAACGCCTGGAGTCCGAGCTGTCGCTGAGTTCCGCCGAGGCCTGAGCCTGAGCCGCATGCGCCGACAGCAGCGCGACACGCTGGCGGTGCACTTGCCGGGCGGGCGCCAGGTCGAGGTGTTGCGGGTGGTCGATCCACGCGCGCGCCATCTGCGCCTGCTGGTTTCCGCGCGCGGACCGAGGCTCACGGTGCCAGCGGGTGTGCCGGAGCACGAGGCGCGCGCCTTTCTGCATCGTCATCTGGACTGGCTGGCCGATACCTTGGCCGACGATCCTGGCGCGCCTGACTCGAACACCGCCCTGGTGCCGGGCGAACCGGCCCACGTGCTGTTGCGTGGTGAGCGCCTGCCGGTGATCTGGCGCTCCGCGCGCTGGCTGCATGTCAGCCCTGAAGCCGATGGCCTGGTGATTGGCGTGCCGACCGCGGCGGGCGCTGACGCCGTGGCCAAGGCCTTGGGCGAGTTCTATCTGTCGCAGGCACGCGCCGATGTCGGGCGCTGGATGCCGCGGTATTTGCCCGGGTTGCCACGTGCGCCGCGCCAATGGCGGATCAGGCCGTTGGCATCGTTGTGGGGTTCCATGAGCGCGGCGGGCACGCTGTCACTGGATCTTGCCCTGGTGCTGGCACCACCAGAGGCTTTCGAGTACGTGCTGGTGCACGAGCTGTGCCATCTGCTCCAAGCCAATCATTCACCCGCGTTCTGGCGCGAGGTGGAGAGCCGCTTTCCCGATTGGCGTGTGCAGCGCCGCTTCCTGCGCGAGGAAGGACTCGCCTTCAAGCAGGAATTGCGCGCCTTGCTGGGTCGCTGATCCGGGGCTGGCTGGCCGCAAGCCACGGCGCCAGCACCGAGCCCAGCGCCGCCACGTGAGCGGGGCCTGCATTGAGTGCCGGGATGTAGCGCAGTTGCGTGCCGCCCGCTTCGCGAAAGAACTCGTTGTTCTGGATCGCGATTTCCTCCAGCGTCTCCAGACAATCCACCGCGAACCCCGGGCAGACCACATCGAGATGAGAAATCCCGCGTGCCGCCAGTTCGCGCACGGTCTGTTCGGTATACGGCGTCAGCCACTGGGCGCGGCCCAGGCGCGACTGGAAGGAGAGGGTCCAGTCCTCTGCACCCAAACCCAGACGTGCGGCGATCGCGCGTGCGCTGGCCTGGCACTGCTCGGCATAGGGATCGCCGCGATCCACGCAGCGCTGCGGGATGCCGTGGAACGAGAACAGCAGGTGTCCCGGGGTTTCCTGTGCCGCGCGGTGGCTTCGGATCGAGTCGGCCACCGCGTCGATCCAGGCGTCGTTCGTGTGGTAATCGGCGATCAGATGCAGCTCCGGCCAACGTCGCCATTGCCCAAGCTCGGCCATCACCGCATCGAACACCGAGGCCGTGGTGGTGCCCGAATACTGCGGGTACAACGGCAGCACGACCAGACGTTCGACCCCGCGTTCGCGCAATGCACGCATTTGCCGCGGGATCGAAGGCTCGCCGTAGCGCATCGCCAGGGCCACCTCGGCACGCGCGCCAAGCTGCGCGGACAACGCGGCGGCGAGGTCCTCGCTGACGTACTTCAAGGGCGAACCCCGTTCGTCCCAGATGCTGCGGTACAGCGCCGCCGAACGCGGTGCGCGAAATGGCAGGATGATGCCGTAGAGGATCGGGAACCAAAGCACGCGCGGCAACTCGACAACCCGAGGATCGGCGAGGAACTCCGCAAGATAACGGCGCAATGCGCGAGGTTCGGGGGCTTCCGGCGTTCCGAGATTGACCAGCAGCACGCCCGTCCGCGGGATGGTGGAGGAAGGGGTGTAGCTGGGAAATGGCTTGGAATCTGGCATGACGATCAATGTGGGCGCAGGCTGGCATCGATGGCGGCGAAACAGCCTGTTGGCGGTTTCGCGTTGATCGGACGTCGGAAAATGGTATGCTCGCGCGCAGCGCCCAAAGAATTCACCAAGAAAGGCGCAGTGACGATCAGCCCATACTAATAGAAGGACGACCTTGATGCGTCCCCCGTTCCGTCGGTGGCTTCTTGCCGCCTTGGCCTGTCTGCTCCCGCTGCCAGTGATGGCGGCGCCGGATGCCTATGTCTCGGCCTGGAACGCGCTTTATCGTCTCGACCTTGCCACCGGCCGCGCAACCGCGATCGGCGATGGCATCGGTTTCAATGATGTGGAAGGCCTGGCCATTGCGCCCGACGGCACGCTCTATGGCGTGGCCGATGGCACCATGGGTACCGGTTCGGCCACCACCGATTTCCTGATCCGCATCGATACGAAGACCGGCCGCGGTACCCTGGTCGGGCTGCTGGCCGGCCTCCAGGAACAGGGCCCCAATGGCCAACTCGATTATGGCCTGGCCTTCACCTGCGATGGGCGTTTGTGGGTATCGTCCGACACCACCGGTTTGCTTTGGGAGATCAATCCTGCCAACGGCGCCGTGCGGCAGGTTGGCGACACCCGCGCACCGCTTACCGGGTTGGGTGGGCGCGGGAACCAGTTGTGGGGTATCGGGGTACACAACGGTTTCGGTGATCCCTACCAGCAGGCGCTCTACCGCGTGGATCCGACAACGGCCATCGCCACCCGCATCGGAAGCCTCGGGATTGCCGACACCCTCAGCAGCGGTGGCGCGGATTTCGACGCCGACGGCATCCTGTGGGCGACGCTCGATTCCCAGCCACCCGATGTGGATCGCCCGAGCCGGCTTGCCCGCATCGATCTCGACACCGGGCGTGCGGACGTGGTGGCCACGATCAGTGGCGTGCTGGAAAACGTCAGCGTGCGCGGCATGGCGATCGCCTCACCGGGTGACTGCCGCGGCACGGGCGGAAGTCCCACTGCAGCCGCTCCGGTGCTCGTACCCGGGCCATCGTTGCCGGCCCTGCTGCTGCTGGTGCTGGGCGCCGCTTTCGTCGGTGGACGAAGGCTTGCCGGAACCCGCTGAGTCTCGTTCGCGCAGGCCCGCATGAGGCGGACGCCGTTGGCGGCATTGCCGGGATTCATCCCGGCCTGCGCATACTCTCTCGTTGTTCGTCACTTTCCTGGAGGCCCCATGTTCCGTTTCTGGATATCGCTTTGTCTGTTGATCGGGTTGGGCGTCGCGTTCGGTACGGCCCAGGCGCGGGTCACCGAAGAAGAACAGTTGCAGCAGGCGGTGAAGGTGCTCGATGAGGTCATGCGCATGCCCGAGCAGGCCATTCCCCGCAAAATGCTCACCGATGCCTACGCCATCGCCGTGATCCCCGACGTGGTCAAGGCCGGGCTGGTCGTGGGTGGGCGCCACGGACGTGGGGTGATTTCCATCCGCTTGCCCGATGGCAGCTGGAGCACGCCGAGCTTCATCAGCCTGACCGGCGGCAGCATCGGCTTCCAGGCCGGTGTGCAGGCCACCGATGTGGTGCTGGTGTTCCGCTCCGAGCGCGGGGTCGACTCCATCGTCAACGGCAAGTTCACCCTGGGCGCCGATGCCGCAGTGGCAGCCGGCCCGGTCGGGCGCATGGCGCAGGCGTCCACCGATGGCCAGCTCAAGGCGGAGATCTATTCCTACTCGCGTTCGCGCGGCCTGTTTGCCGGGGTGGCACTCGATGGCGCGATACTGAGCATCGACCATCGCGCCAATGCCCGCGCCTACGGGCGCAACACCACGCCCCGTGCGGCTTTCGAGGGCCGGGTGCGCAAGTCGCCGGAGGGCGTGGTCGCGTTCCGCGACCGGCTCGAAGAGTACGGTTCGCGCTGACCCCTGCCAAAGCGCACTGCCGGCGATCCCGGCGCTGCGCTATGCTTCCCGTCTTCCCAATATGAGGCATGAGCCATGGGTGGTTTCAGTATCTGGCATTGGCTGATCGTGCTGGTGGTCGTGGTGCTGCTGTTCGGCACCAAGAAGCTGCGCAATGTCGGCTCGGACCTTGGCAGCGCCATCCGCAGCTTCCGCAAGGGCCTGCAGGAAGAGGACGAGCCCGAAAAGATCGAAGGCGGTTCCGAGCGCCCTGCCGACAAGGCCGAGGCCAAGTCCACCTCCGACCAGAAGGCCGAGTGACCGCACGGGCGGCGCGTCATGTTCGAGGTCAGTCTGGTTGAACTGGCGGTGATCGGGCTGGTTGCACTGCTCGTGCTCGGCCCGGAGAAGTTGCCGCGCGCCGCACGCACCGCCGGGCTCTACCTGCGCAAGGCGCGCGCCACCTGGTATTCGATCCGCGCCGATATCGAACGTGAACTGGCTGCCGACGACCTCAAGCGCGCGATGAAGGATACCGAGCGTACCCTGCGCGATCCGCTTCGGTTGCAGACGCCTGCGGATTCCACCAGCCAATCCGAGCCCGACGCTGTCGACACATCCGCCGCGGAGTCGACCAGCGCAGCTGCCGATGCGCCGGCACCCCTCGAGTCCGCGCCCGACGAACGGGTGCCCTGATCGTGGGATCGGCGGAGAGCTCGAACGAACAAAGCCTGATCGGCCACCTGGTCGAACTGCGCTCGCGCCTGCTGCGCGCCGTGCTGGCGGTGCTGGCGGTATTCCTGGTGCTCATCCCGTTCGCCAACCGCATCTACACCGTGCTGGCCGAACCCTTGCGCAACAAGCTGCCCGAAGGCACCCAGATGGTGGCCATCGATGTGGCCAGCCCCTTCCTCACGCCGATCAAGCTGGCCCTGTTCGTGGCATTGCTTGGTGCGATGCCGGTGGTGCTGTATCAGCTCTGGGCTTTCGTGGCGCCGGGGCTGTACCGGCACGAGCAGAAACTCGCGCGTCCCTTGCTGGTTTCGGCGGTGCTGCTGTTCTACACCGGCTGCGCCTTCGCCTATTTCCTCGTGCTGCCGGCGGTGTTCGGTTTCCTCACCAGCGTGGCGCCCGAGGGCGTGGCGATGATGACCGACATCAGCCGTTATCTCGATTTCGTGCTGGTGC
>CAZTXX010000056.1:0-11389 GCA_964617405.1 uncultured Aquimonas sp.
GGGCCGCGCGCCGCCAGCGGATCGGGCTCACGCGGGCTGTGCGCCATCACCCGGTAGTCGCAATAAAGGCTGATGACCGCGCCACCCGCCGGGCTGTGCCCGCCGATGGCCGCCACCGAGAGCAGGGGCGAGGCCGCCAGTGCGCGACAGACCTGCCCGAAGGCGAGCCAGGTGGCCTCCACTGCCGAGACGTCCTGCGCCATCAGGTGCGGCAGATCCAGGCCGGCGGTGAAGATGCCGGGGTTGCCGCTCAATACCAGTGCACGGGCTCCGCTGGCCGGGGCGTCCTCGATCGCATCGCGCAATTCGCCCAGGAGCACCTGCTCAAGCGCGTTCACCGGCGGGCGGGCCAGTCGTAGTTCCAGGATTTCGTCGTGATGGATGCGTTCAAGCATGGCGGCAGCCGCAAAAAAGGAGAAAACCGGCCCGCAGCCTAGCAGGTTTCATCCTTTTCCGTACTGTGAAGTATGGAGTGCCGTCAGGGTCGGACGCTGTCGGGCCAGCGGTAGCGCACGCTGTAGCGCAAGCTGATGGTTTTTCCGGCGGGCACCGTTGCGTCGAAGGCGACAGCCTGCGCGTTCATGCGTTCCCACTTCTGCGTGGCCTCGGTGATTTCCCAGTCCTGCCAGCGTGCCAGGGTTTCATGCACCCGCACCACGACGTCCTGATCCTTGGCGTTGGACAGCGTCACCTCGATGGTTTCGGTGAGGCTCAGGCGGTCATCGGCCAGCCGAAACCCGGTGGCCTTGCGTCGCGCGGTCAGGTCGAAGGCTTCGCCCAGGCCCAGGCGGATGGTCTGCCCGGCAGCGGTATGGGCAAGCGGGGCTTCGCCCAGCAGCGCATCGCCGCGCGCATCGGCCTGGAACACGCGAACCCGGCCCGCTGGCAGCGGTACTCCAAGATGCTGCGCCTTGGCGTTTTCAAATTGCAGGGTGGTGCCCACGCGCAGGGTCTGCTCGTCCTGATAGGGCTGGATCTGCGGGCGCGAGGGGCGATAGCCGGAACCTGATGTGCCGACCTCGTAGCGTCGCTGGCAGGCGACGCCTTCGGCGCTGTCGAGCAAGGGGACGCGCTGCACGCTGCCGTTGGGCAGGTCGACCGCGTTGGGGAGGGGATAGGCGTGGTATTCGCCCGAATCCTGCATTTCGGGTGCGGCCTCGTAGGCGTCGGCGGATTTGGCCATGGCCATCATGGCGCCGGACATCTGCACCCGGCCGGGTGCAGCGGGGCGTGCCTGGTTGGGATTGCCTGCCACCAGGGTCAGTGCGGTCGCGGGGAAATCCAGGCCGGATCGGTTGACGATCTGCGCGGCGCCGGAAAGCGACATCCTGCAGTTCTGCGCCGGGCCGTCGAGCCGCGCCAGATATTCGGCCTGCCAGGCCATGCCGCCGGTGGCGTAGTCGAGCCGGAAGGTCTCCTTGCCGGCGCGCGGGCTGTCGATGTTCCAGCGCAGGGTGGGGCGCGCGGAAAGTCCCTCGGGCACGCGTGCCAGTTCGAAACTGTCATAGCGCGCCAGCACCCGCACGCTGCCATCGTCCTGTTGCAGGGTCAGGCCGTTGCCGGTGGAGATCAGGGTGCCGCTGAAGCGCCGGGTGTCGCCGCCACTGGCCAGTTCCACCGTGACGCGTTCTCCCAGCGATTGGCGCAAGAGCTGGTCCTGGTCGAGCAGGGCGAAATCGTAGCGCTGGCTGATGATCCGCAGTCCGCTGGACGCAGGCGCCAGCTGTACCGTGCCGACATCGATGGCAAGCGGGAGCTGGTCCAGCGCGATGGCGTTGCCACCCCGCGCAAGTTCACGCATCAGGGGCTGGTTCACCAGCGCCAATCCCGGCATGTGGCCGGATGGATAGCTCTGCGATACCGCGTCGAAATCACCCGAGTACAGGGTGATGCGGGTCTGGGCATGGGCAGGATTCATGGCGGCCACCGACAGGGCAAGGGACGTGGAAAGGATCATGAGGCGCATGAGGAAAACTCCGGAACGAAGGAAGTAGCATATGCGCATGAACGCAATGATCAGGATAACGGGGTTGCTGATGCTGCTTCTGGCATCGGCCATGGTTCAGGCCCAGACGCCGGAAGGCGCGGCGCTTCACGCGCGTGAAGCATGGATACGCGCTGCGCCGCCGCAAGCTCCGGTACGCGCCGGCTATCTCCTGCTGGAGAACACCACGGATCACGAAATCATCGTTGATGCGGTGCATTCCGAAGCATTTGGTGCCATCGAGATCCACGAGATGCACGACGTGGACGGCGTCATGCGCATGCGCCGTGTGCCGCATCTTGCGATACAGGCCGGTGCGAGCGCGTCGCTTCAGCCTGGCGGCCTGCATCTGATGCTGTTTCGTCCGACCGGACCTCTTGATCCGGGTGCGGAAGTGGAGATCCGTTTCCTGGCCGGCGACGAGGAAGTGGCCAGCGCCCGTTTCGAGGTGCGCGGGTCGGAGTGAGGGCGGTGATTTGCGACTGGCGTGCCACAATCACGGGTACCCCCTGAGGTTGCCGGAGTTGCCATGCCGATGCGTGCTGTTTTCCTTGCCGCGATCTGCGCGATCGTGTCCGTCGGTTGTGGCTCACCCGAACCGGCTGCTCCCGTGAGCGTGCCGGATACCGCGCCGCCGGCCCCGATCTCGGTGCGTTTCGCGACCTGGAACACTTCCCTGTTCGATCCGGAATCCGGTGGCCTCATCAGTCGGCTGGAGCGTGGCGACGACGATGCCAAGAGCATCGCGGCGCTGCTGCAGCGCCAGCGCCCGGACGTGGTGTTGCTCAACGAGTTCGATTACGACCCGCAGCAGCGCGCCGCCGAATTGTTCCAGCGCCGCTATCTGGAAGTCCCGCAGGCCGGCCAGACGCCGATCCGCTATGACTATCGCTACACCGCCCCGGTCAACACCGGCGAGCCCAGCGGGCTGGATCTGGACAACGATGGCCGCACGGATGGCCCGAACGATGCCTGGGGCTACGGCACCCACGAGGGCCAGTACGGCATGCTGGTGCTCTCGCGTTACCCGATCGATGTGCTGGCGGTGCGCAGCTTCCGCCATTTCCTCTGGAAGGACCTGCCGGACGCGCGTCGGCCGCTGAATCCGGACGGCACGCCCTGGCATTCCGATGAGATCTGGGCGCAGCTGCGGCTTTCTTCCAAGTCTCATTGGGACGTGCCGATCCGCACCGCGGTGGGCACCGTGCACTTCCTGGTTTCGCACCCTACGCCGCCGGTGTTCGATGGCCCGGAAGATCGCAACGGTGCGCGCAACGCCGATGAGATCATGCTGTGGACACACTACCTTTCCGATGAGCCAACGCCCTGGTTGTGCGACGACCGCGGCAGCTGTGGTGGCCTCGCGCCCGATGCGCGTTTCGTGCTGGCCGGCGATCTCAACAACGATCGGGATGACGGCGACGGCCACCACGATGCCATCGGCGCGCTGCTGGATCACCCACGCATCGATACTTCGTTCGTGCCGCGCAGTGAAGGTGCGGCGCAGGCCGCCGCGGGCTATGGCTTCGAACGGCACGGTGACGTGGCCACCCATACCGGCAACTTCGGCCCGCGCACCGGCACCCTGCGGATCGACTACCTGCTGCCCTCGAAGGGGTTTGCGGTTCGGGATGGCGGCGTGTTCTGGCCGCTGGAAGACGCACCCGAGGCGGCGTGGACGCGCGCCTCGGACCATCACATGGTCTGGCTGGATCTGGCCGATCCGGCGCCCTGAGGCGCCGGATCGCAGGCGTTTGCGACCGCGCGGCTCAGTCCTCGAAACCGTCGGAGAACAGTTCTGCGTGGCTGCACGCATGAACCTGGGCGGGGTTTATCAGAATGTGGAAGCGCGCACCGAGCGGCATCACGCCACTGTTGCCGAACTGGAACACGGTCCAGCGTTGGCTGGCCTCGTCGTAGTAGAGGTTGTACGCGCCCTGGTTTGCGAAAAAGTTGGTTCCCTGTACGGCCGTGATCAAGGGCATGGCGCAGGCTGTGTCGTTCAGCAGGGGATGGTCGAGCACGAGGTTGTTGTCGGCGTTGCGGTTGCCGGCATTGACCTCGACCAGAAAGGCATTCGGGCTGCGTTCCTGGGCGTAGACGCTGAAGCTCGTGTTGCCCGGGAACGAGGTGCCGTCGAAATTCTCCACGATCCAGCGCCATTGGGTTCCGTTGTACCAGGGATAGATGCCGAAGGGCCGTGGGTTGGAGACATGCGTGCTCAGGCTCGAGGTGCGCGATACCAGCAGGAACGCGTCCTGCTTGCCATTGACACTGGCATCGTTCAAGGCGGTATTGGCCGAGGGACTGGAGGAACTGGTGTGGCGGAAGGCACCACCGCCGGCTGCCGCAGACAAGATATGGAAATGGGCGTCTGTCGGAATGTTGTTGGCGGCATTTTCAGCCGACAGCGCCCATTGGTCGTCCTCGTTCCACCAGGGTATGAACTGCTGGGATACGCTGACAGCATTCTGCATGGTGGGTGTTGTGAACAGGTTTGCCGCTGCGATGCCGTCCGTGGAGGGATGGGAAATCCAGCTGAGTGATCCACCGGCGATCGTGTCCGCCGAGGCGATATGGGTGAATACCGCGTCCCCGAATTCGTAGGCACCGACATCGATCGTTGTGCCTGTGGCTCCCAGGATGCCGCGCTTCAGCCGACGCATGCCGTCGGCGTCCAGCGACGGGATGGCTTTGCCGTTGCGGACCGTTGTCGTGCTGGTGCCGGCATCGATGGCCGGCGATCCGGCAGCCGGACGTGGAAAGGCGTCATCTACCAGCCCGGCACTGGCCGTGATGGTGTTGGCATTGGCCGTGAAGTTGAGCGTACCGCCATTGATCAGGTTGCGACTGTTGAGCATGAGGCTGCCGCTTATGTCGTTGGTGCCATTGATTGCGATTCCGCCGGCTCCGCGCGCCCGGATCAGGTTGTTGCTCATAATGCCGGCGAACACGCCGTTGTCGCCAAGACCCCACTTCGAAAACATGATGCCCGGGCTGGCCTGGGTAATGGTGTTGTTGTAGAGGTTGGCCGTCATCTGGCTGTTGCCCACGATGGCGTGGATGCCCGCGGCATCCAGGGAGTCACCAGGAACGATCACGTTGTCGAAGGCGTTGACCTCGAAGTTGGTGACCGGACCACCGGCCCCGTTTCCGGACAGGAAGATACCCGCGCGTTCGTAGGTGCCGCGAACCTCGTTGGCGTGCAGGGTGATCACGCTGTCGGTGCTGCCATTGGCGATATCCACCATGATGCCGGCGCCAGGCGGATGTGCCGCCGTGGTTTGTACCTTGTTGAAGGATGCGGTGGCCTTGAGCGTGCCGCCATAGCTTTTGAGCGATATCACGCCGTAGGAATCGTTGGGCGCGTTGCTGCGCACGTCGTTGTTGTACAGGGTGGCGTTCAGAGTGCCACCATCGGCGTGCAGGGAAATCGCACCGTCTTGGCTATTGGCCGCGTCCATGACCAGGTTGCGAAGTTCGACAGTTCCGGTTCCGGTGCCGGTCCGCATGACATGGACCATGCCATGGTCGAATTGGAGATCGCGCACCGTGACGTTGAAGTTTCCGGTGGGGACGGAATTGTTGTGGATGAAGATGTTGGCGTCGACAAATACCGGCTTGCGGCCAGCTGCGGGAGCCAGAGTCAGCTTGATGTTGGACTTGACCTCGACATCACCTGTGTCGGGCGTATCGGTATCGATCTGAATGGTGTCGTTGTTTGCGGCGGCATCGATGCAGGCTTGAAGGGTATCGTTGCAGGGTGCGGCTCCCGGCCAGGTCAGGACGGCGGCGGAGGCCAGGCCGGGTGCGGCGAAGAACAAAAGAAGGAAACCGATTCGGATGCGCATGGAATGACTCCTGTAGCGGGGGCTTCAAGAGATCAAGCGCAGAATCGTGGCGTGGGAGGACACGCGCCCGCTTTGCTTCATTCAGGTTGTGGGTCGGGAGGCGCGTTTTCCGGGGTCGGATCCGTGTCCTGCAACAAGCCGGTCAAGCCTTGGGGAACGAACGGCAGGGCTTCAATGCGTTCGCGCGCGAGCGCAAGGGCTTCAGAGCTGCCTGCCGCCGCCCCGGCCTCGCGCAGACAATTGGCCCGAAGCGCCGCGGTCCACGCCCGTTCCGTGCGCGCCATCGCACCGCCAGCCGACAGTTCGATGTCGGCTTGTTCCAGCAGCGGGAGGGCGTGGTCGCAATCGCCGGAAGTGGCTTCGATACGCGCTGCGATGTAGCGCAGCCGGCCCAGACGGAAATGGTTGTCCGGGAAGGCTGCGCTGCCGGCGTCCAGTGCCGCTCCGGCGATTTCGCGTGCCGTATCCGGCTCGCCATCGGCCTGCAATGCCAGTGCAAGCGTGGCGCGGGCCAGCAGTGCGTCGGGATGGGTCTTGCCCAGCGCGGCTTCGAGCCGCTCGCTCGCGTTGTCCAGTTCGCGCCGCGCGCCCGGTGCGTCGCCCTGTTCCAGCAGGGTGATGCCAAGGCCCATGCGGGCGATGGCGGTGAGGTAGTGGTCTTCGCCCAGCGAGCCGGTCGCCGATTCGATCGCGGCCCGCGCGCTGGCCTCCGCATCAGTATGCCGCCCGAGGCTTCGTTCCAGCCCGGCAATATTGTTCAGCATCGTGGCCACGGTGGGGTGGTTCGGACCGAAGGTGGCGCGCGCGTTGTCGAGCGCCTCGCGGAAGTGGCCGAGAGCGGTTTCCGGGTCACCCCGCTCCAGGGCGATCAGCGCGAGCGAATTGATGCCGCTGGCGACGGCGGGATGGCCGGGGCCGAGCAGCGCTTTTTGCCGTTCGACCGCCTGGGTGATGTGCTTGACTGCCGCTTCGGTATCACCTTGGCGGCGCAGCGCGATGCCGAGGTTGAGTTCGCTGTCGGCCGTGTCCGGATGCGCTTCGCCCAGGAGTGCGCGACGAATCTCCAGTGCCCTCGAGAATTGCCCGGTGGCTGCTTCCACCTCACCTTTCTGCAACAGGACCACACCCAGGTCGTGGTGAACCGCGGCGGTTCGGGTGTGCTGTTCGCCGTGCAGCGCACGCTGGCCCTCCAGCGCCTGCTGCAGTGCGGCCAGGGCTGGCTCAAGCTCGCCCTCGCGGAAGTGGATGCCGCCGAGGCTGGCCAATGCCTCGGCCTGCAGCTCGGGGTCGGTCGGGTTGGCATCGAGGGCGCGTTCGGCCATCTCGCGGGCCTCGTCGAGGAGGCCGCGATCGGACAGCACGTCGGCCAGGCGCAAGGTGATCTCGCCGTGCAATTCGGGGGCCAGTGGCAGCGCCTGTCGCAGTGAGGACTCGGCGTCCTCGAAGCGCCCCTGTGCGCGACGCAGGTTGGCCAGTTCCACCAGCGCGGCGGCACGGTGCGGTGCGCTGGATGCACGCGTGATTCCGCGCTCGGCGAGATCTTCCGCCCGGCTGAAGTCGCCGAGCTGACGATAGGCGGCAGCCAGTGCCACCGAGAGCTCGGTTTCCACTTTCGGCTGCTCGGCGAGGGTTTCCGCCAGCCGCCCGGCGCTGCGGTCGAGCAGTTCGCGCGCGGTGACGTCACGTCCGCGGCTTTCGTCGGGTGTGATGCCGTCGAACAGCGACAGCACGAAGTCCCGGGTCGCGTTGGCGCGTGCCGCCTCTTCGCGCGCCTCACCCATTTGCCAAAGCGTTGCCGCCAGTCCCGCGAACAGCGTGATGACGAGCGCGCCGGCAACGGCGAAGCCGAGGCGATGGCGACGGATGAATCGAGTCATGCGGTAGCCGCGCGAGGCCGGACGTGCGCTGATCGGGATGCCACGGCGGTGGTAGCGAAGATCCTGTGCCAGCGCGGCGGCGCCGACGTAGCGCTCCTGCGGATTCTGTCGAAGTGCCTTGGCGAGGATCAGGTCGAGCTCACCGCCGATGCGACGGCGCAGCGTTCGCGGCTGACTCTGGCGCGCCGATGCGATGTGAAGCGCTTGCGGTCCGGTGACCGCGCTGGACGGAGGAATCAGGGTGGCATCCTCGTGCCAGCGTGGCCGGCTGCCGGTCAAGATCTCATGCAGCAGCACGCCGAGTGCATAGACATCGGTGGCGGTCGTGATGGTGCCGCCGTCCTGTTGCTCGGGTGCCGCATACGCCGGAGTCAGGAAGCGCAGGCCGGTGCGGGTACTGTCCGCGCCTTCCTCTTCGATCAGCTTGGCGATGCCGAAATCGAGGAGCTTGAGCGTGCCATCCTCGCGCACCAGGATGTTGGAGGGCTTCAGGTCGCGATGCACGACCAGGTGGCGATGGGCGAAATCCACCGCCTCGCAGACATCGGAGAAAAGCCGCAGTCGTGCATCTAACCCGAGCTTCTGCGCATCGCACCACTCGGTGATCGGCAGGCCGTCGACGTATTCCAGCGCGAACCATGGCACGCCAGCCTCGGTGAATCCGCCGTCCAGCAGCCGGGCGATGTGCGGATGGTCGAGGCGGGCGAGGATCTGCCGCTCGCGGATGAAGCGCTCGCGCTCGGCGGCTTCATGGATGCCGTAGCGCAGCATCTTGATTGCCGCCTGCTGCTCGTAGGCGCCATCGTCGCGCATGGCCAGGAATACGCTGGCCATGCCGCCGATGCCGACCCTGTGGCCGACACGCCATGCACCCAGTCGGCTGCCCTCGATGCCCGGCTCGATATCGATCAGCGCGGCGACAAGGCGTCCGCTGCCGGCGTCGAGCGGGCTGTCGGCATCCGCCTCGGCGAGCATCCGGGCCAGCGCGAGGCGCAGTTCGGTGTCGGGCACCGACGCCAGGAACAAGGCGCGGTCTTCACCTTCGAGCTCGTAAGCGGCATCGAACAGGGGGCCCAATTCCAGCCAGCGTTGCTCGACGACGCTGCGGCTCATTCCTCAAGCGCCTGTTGCAGGAAGATTCGGGCGCGCGCCCAGTCACGCACCACGCTGCGCGCCACGATGCCCAGGGTCTGGGCGGTTTCCTCCACCGACAGCCCGGCAAAGAAACGCAGTTCGACAACCCGGGCCAGGCGGGGCTCCAGTACGTCCAGGCGCACAAGGGCATCGTTGAGCTGGAGCATTTCCTCGGCGGCGTGGTCGACCGGGATTTCGACGGCTTCCAGGTCCAGGCGTACCTGCTGGCCGCCGCGCTTCTGGGCGAGACGGCGCCGGGCGTGGTCGACCAGGATGTGCCGCATCGCGCTGGCCGCGTAGGCGTAGAAGTGGGCCGAATCCTGGAACGCGGCCTGCTGGTCGGCAAAGCCAAGCCAGGCCTCGTGCACCAGGGCGGTGGTGTCGAGTGTCTGCGCCGCGCGTTCGCCGGCGAGTTGTTGTCGGGCAAGTTCACGCAGTCGCTGATACACCGCCGGTTGCAGCGTCTCTTCGATGCTGATCGCGTCGGTATGCGGGATGGGTTGCGCTGGGGTCACGTCCGCTCCTTGGCTTGCGGGAATCCTACCGCAGCCGTGTCGGAACAGTGCGACATCGCCGGATCACTGCGGCGACGACTGCGAAAGTTCTCAGTCGGAAGCGTCCATCGCAGCAAGCTGCTCCTGTATCTGGCGCAGCACATCGGCCCAATGGCGCGGTTCCTGGAACCACGGAAAAGCGCGCGGGAAGGCCGGGTCATGCCAGCGTTGCGCAACCCAGGCGTGATAGTGCAACAGGCGCAAGGCGCGAAGCGCTTCGATCAGCTGGCGCTCGCGCCAGTCGAAGTCGCGAAACTCCTGATAGCCCTCGAGCAGGCGTTCCAGTTGCGCCTGCTGATCGTGCGGCGAGCCGGAGAGGAACATCCACAGGTCCTGGATCGCCGGGCCGGTGAGGCAGTCGTCGAGGTCGACAAAGTGCGCGACCCCGTCGCGCCACAGGATGTTGCCCGGATGACAGTCACCGTGCAGACGCAGGGTGGCGATCGGCGCGGCGCGGTTGAAAGCCTCTTCGATGCGCACCAGCAGGGCGCTGCCCAGATGTTTGAAATTGTCCCCCAATGGCGCGGGAATCTGCCCGGAAGCGAGCACGGCACGCAAGGAGTCGTGACCAAATCCCGCCACGTCCAGAGTGGCGCGATGGCGGAAGGGCCGCCGCGCACCGACGGTGTGCATGCGCGCCAGGGTGCGTCCGAGCTGGCGCAGCGTGTCCTCGTTGTCCAGTTCGGGCGCGCGACCACCCTGGCAGGGGAAGAGCGCGAAGCGAAAGCCGTCGTGCCGGAACAAGGTGGCGCCGCCAATCACGATCGGCGCGACCACGGAAATATCCGCTTGCGCGAGTTCCTGCGCGAAGGCGTGTTCCTCGAGAATGGCGGCATCGCTCCAACGCCCTGGCCGGTAGAACTTGGCAACCAGGGGCGCCGCGTCTTCGATGCCCACCCGATAGACGCGGTTCTCGTAGCTGTTGAGAGCCAGCAGCCGACCATCGCAGGCCAGGCCAAGGGATTCGACCGCATCGACGACGACGTCGGGCGTCAGTCGCGCGTAGGGTGCCTCGCCCGGCACGGCATCAGGCCGCGCGGCTGGCCCGCTTGCGGTCGATTTCGGTCAGGTGCTTCTTGCGCAGGCGGATTTCCTTGGGCGTGATTTCCACCAGCTCGTCGTCATCGATGAAGTCCAACGCCTGCTCCAGCGTGAACTTGATCGCCGGGGTCAGCTGGATGGCATCGTCCTTGCCGGAGGCGCGCATATTGGTGAGCGGCTTGGGCTTGATGGCGTTGACGGTGAGGTCGTTGTCCTTGGAATGGATGCCCACCAGCTGGCCCTCGTAGACGTTGTCGCCTTCGGCCGCGAACAGTTTGCCGCGCTCCTGCAGCGGGCCGAGCGAATAGGCCGGCGTGGTGCCCGCGGCATTGGCGATCATCACGCCGTTGAGGCGCTTGGCGATCGGTCCCTGTTCCTTGGGACCGTAGTGGTCAAAGACGTGGAACAGCAGGCCCGAGCCCTGGGTGAGGGTCTTGAACTCGTTCTGGAATCCGATCAGGCCGCGCGCAGGAATCTGGTATTCCAGCCGCACCCGACCCTTGCCGTCCGGCTCCATGTTCTTGAGCTGGCCCTTGCGCACGCCGAGCTTCTCCATCACCCCGCCCTGATGGGTTTCCTCCACGTCCACGACGAGCTGCTCGATGGGCTCCATCAGCTGGCCGTCGATTTCCTTGATGATCACCTCGGGGCGCGAAACCGCGAGTTCGAAGCCCTCGCGGCGCATGTTCTCGATCAGCACCGAAAGGTGCAGTTCACCACGACCCGAAACCAGGAACTTGTCGGCGTCTTCGAGCTGCTCGACCTTGAGCGCGACGTTGTGAACGGTCTCGCGCTCGAGACGATCCTTGAGCTGGCGGCTGGTGAGGAACTTGCCGCCTGAAAGATCCTTGTTGCCGGCGAACGGGGAATTGTTGACCTGGAAAGTCATCGAAATGGTCGGCTCGTCCACCATCAGCGCCGGCAGCGCTTCGGGCGTGTCGACAGCGC
>CAZTXX010000057.1:0-11343 GCA_964617405.1 uncultured Aquimonas sp.
TCCTGCGGCTCGATGCCGTTGCCCAGCGACTTGGACATCTTGCGGCCGTGCTCGTCCACGGTGAAGCCGTGGGTCAGCACCTGACGGAACGGTGCCGCGCGGTCCATCGCGATGGCGGTGAGCAGGGAACTCTGGAACCAGCCACGGTGCTGATCCGAGCCTTCGAGGTAAAGATCAGCCGGCTTGCCCAGCCCGCGCGACGCCAGCACGCCTTCGTGGGTCACGCCCGAGTCGAACCACACATCGAGGATGTCGGTGACCTTCTCGTACTGTTCGGCTTCATCGCCCAGCCAGTCGCGCGGATCGAGCGCGTACCAGGCATCGATGCCACCGGCCTCGACCAGATCGGCGGCGCGCCGCATCAAGGCAACGGTATCAGGATGCGGTTCGCCGGTCAGGCGATGGGCGAACAACGCGATTGGCACGCCCCAGGTGCGCTGGCGGCTGATGCACCAGTCCGGCCTGCCGTCCACCATGGCGCGGATGCGCGCCTCGCCCCACTCCGGGAACCAACCCTTCGCCTCGCCGATGCCGGCGATGGCCGCCAGTGCGTCGCGGCGCAGGCCGGCCTGGTCCATCGAGATGAACCACTGCGGCGTGGCGCGGAACGCCACCGGCGTGTGGTGGCGCCAGCAATGCGGATAGCTGTGCTGGATCTTTGCAAATGCCAGCAGGTGGCCGTTCTCGCGCAGCAGCTCCACCACCGCGTCGTTGGCCTTCCAGATGAACTGACCTTCGAAGATCGGCGTGCCGGGAAGATAGACGCCGTTGCCGCCGACCGGGTTGATCTGTGCCGCGTTGTAGCGTTCCAGCAGCCCGTACTTGCGCGCCACGACGAAGTCTTCCTGACCGTGACCGGGGGCGGTATGCACCGCACCGGTGCCGTCCTCATCCGAGACGTGGTCGCCAACCAGGATCGGCACCTGGCGATCGGCATAGAAGGGATGTTGCAGCAGCAGGTTTTCCAGTGCTGCGCCCTTGGCCGAGCCGAGGATTCGTGGCGTTTCGATGCCGTAGCGCTCGGCCGCGGCGGCGACCAGGGCTTCGGCCAGCACCAGCCACACCTCGCGACCTTCGCGCGTGGCGCCGGCGACGAGTGCGTAGTCCAGTTCCGGCCCGAGCGAAACCGCCAGCGAGGCCGGCAAGGTCCACGGGGTCGTGGTCCAGATCGGCACCGCGACGCCCACACCTTCAGGCACATTCGTCACGCCGAACTTTGCCGCCAGGGCTTTCGGATCAATGGCGTCATAGGCCACGTCCACCGCGCTGGAGGTCTTGTCGACGTATTCGATCTCGGCCTCGGCCAAGGCCGAGCCGCAATCGAAGCACCAATGCACCGGCTTCACCCCGCGCGCGAGGTGGCCGTGGCCGATGATCTTCGCCAGCGCGCGCAGTTCGGCGGCCTCGAAGCTGCGGTCGAGGGTCTGGTAGGGATGATCCCAGTCGCCGATCACGCCCAGGCGCTTGAAGTCGGCGCGTTGCAGGTCGATCTGCGCCAGCGCGTATTCGCGGCACTTTTCGCGGAAGGCCACGGCGTCGAGCTTCACCCCGACCTTGCCGTGCTTTTTCTCCACCGCCAGCTCGATCGGCAGACCGTGGCAATCCCAGCCCGGCACATAGGGCGCATCCATGCCCGCCAGCGAGCGCGACTTGACGATGATGTCCTTGAGGATCTTGTTGACCGCGTGGCCGAGGTGGATCGCACCGTTGGCATAGGGCGGGCCATCGTGCAGCACGAAGCGCGGCTTGCCGGCGCGTTCGCTGCGCAGGCGCGCGTGGATGTCCAGGGCATACCAGCGCTCCAGGGTGGCCGGTTCACGCTTGGGCAGGTCGCCGCGCATCGGGAAATCGGTGGCGGGAAGGTGGATGGTGGATTTGTAGTCGCGACTCACGGGAATGCCTGGGTCAAGGTGCCGGAAAGGAGGAAGCGGAGGTTGCGGCAAGAACGCGGCGCGCGTCCGCCGCGTCACGATGGATCTGCTCGACCATGGTGTCCAGATCGTCGAACTTCAATTCATCGCGCAGCTTGGCCACGAATTCCACCGTAATTCGGCGAGCGTAAAGGTCGCCATCGAAATCGAACAGGTGCGCTTCCAGCAGGGGCTCGCGGCCATTGACCGTGGGGCGCGTGCCAAGACTGGAGACGCTGGCCCATGGGGCCTCCCCAACGCCATGCACGAATGTTGCATAGATGCCTGAAAGCGCGGGAGTTTTGCCGCCAAATCGCAGGTTGGCCGTGGGGTATCCCAGTTGCCGGCCCAACTGCGCGCCACGCACCACCTTGCCGTCGATCGCATAACGTCGGCCCAGCAGCCGCGCGGCCTGATCCAGCTCGCCGGACAGCAGCGCGTTGCGGATGCGCGAGCTCGACACCCGTTCGCCGTCGAGCGTCACGTCCTCGATGGTGTGCACGCTGAAGCCGGCTGCGGGGCCGGTCGCCTTCAGGAAATCCACGTCACCCGCGCGGCGGTGGCCAAAGCGGAAATCCTTTCCCACCCAGACCTCCCGCGCCGCCAGCCGCGCGACCAGCGCGTGCTGCACGAAGTCCGACGGGCTCATCCGCGTCATCGCCTCGTTGAATCGCAGCAAGCCCACCGCGTCGGCACCAAGGCGTCCCAGGCCACCGACTTTGCCGCGCGGCAGCACCAGACGCGGCGGCTTGGTGTCCTGCGCGAAATACTCCCTCGGCAGGGGCTCGAAACTGAGCGCCACCAGCGGCAACCCGCGCGCGCGCGCCGAGGCACGCGCCGCGCCGATCAGCGCTTGATGCCCGAGATGCAGACCATCGAAGGCACCGATGCACACCACGCTGCCGATCGGGCATCGCGGCGCGGCGTCGATATCGCGGAACAGGCTGTGGGAAAGGCCGGAAACGGTCACGGAGTCATTCGCATGCAGGACGGCCGCGCATCGCAGTGGTGTCGGCCAGGCGGAAAACGGGCAAGTATACCCTTGCCGACCATCCCGACCCTTGCCGCGCAAGCCTCACGCGTGTTCCGCCGGAGACTCGCGGCGCTCCGCAGCGGTCGTCGAAGCACGACGCTTCCAGCGCAAGGCCGGTCGCTCCACCCAGTGCCAGGAAGCCACCGCACAAGGCAGCACCAGCAGGGTGGAAACCACGCACAAACCCATCGGCGACAACGTTGGCCAGATGGCCATGGCGGCCTGCTGCGCTGGAAACCCGTAGAGGAAGATTCCGTAGGAGTAGTCCCGATCACCCCGCCATCGCAACGCCGGAATCCGGTACGCACCCCACAAGGTCAGCAGGACCGCCGCCATCGGCACCGCCAGATTGAGCCAGTCTCCCGCGCGGCCCAGCCACAACAACCCCAGCGCTACCAACGCCCAGGTGTGCGAGGGTCGCAGATGGTGTCCCCATTGCGCTGCCATGGCGCCCAGCAGGAAGGTCTGCGACAGCGCGCGATACCCGAGCGGATCGGGAACACCCTCCAGCGTCTGCCACGCGGTGTAGCCCAGCCAGACCCCGACCACCACGGTGAAGGCCAGCCTGCGTCGCACCAGGCCAAGCGCCGCCAGCACACCGAGCCAGAAATACCAGCGCACCTCCAGTCCCAGCGACCAGAGTGAGCCGTTCACCACGCCGGGATAGGGATTGGATTCGAACACCCCCGGCAGATACCAGCGGAAACTGGTCGGCTTCAGGTTGTGGCGCAGGTGCTCCCAGGTTTCCGGCGCACGGAAATAGTCGGCCAGCGGCCACGTCGTGAACCACGCGCCCAGCACCAGCACACAGGCCAGCAGGCACACCAGGTACGCGGGATAGATGCGCAACACACGGTGACGCAGGTAGCGCAGCAGCGAAGGATGCCGCTGCAGGCTGGAAGTGAGCAGGTAGCCGCTGATCGCGAAGAACAGGAACACCGCACAACGGCTGATCGAAAACCCCGGCAACAGGGCGTGGACCACGTCCTTTTGCTCCAGCACATTGTTTCCCAAAGGGTAACTGTGCCCGTAGATCACCAGCCAGGCGGCCAGATGCCGCAACGGCAACATGTTGTCGGCGCGTTGTTCAACGGCCTCGGCAAGTGTTGGCAGGCGTTTCATCATCGGATCACTGCGCATGCCGCAGTTCGCGCGGCCGCCAGCCCAGAATCATCAGTGTCAGCCCGTAGGCGGCGGCGCCCGCCACGATCACCGCTGCCAGCCACAACCAGCGTGCCAGCCCGTGCAACGCGCGCCAGTCCCATGGCCCCATGCGCAGTGCGATCAGCACCGCCACCATGACCGCCCCGGCAATGCCGATGCGGATCAGGGCCCAGCTCCAGCCCGGACCGGCCTGCCACACGCCATCGCGGCGCAGGTAACGCCACAACAGCCATGCGTTGCCGATGCCGGCCAAGGCCGTGGCCAGGGCGATCCCGGCGTGCGCGCCATGCACGCCCAGCTTCCACAGTGGGGTGACGATCACCACCATCAGCGACACGTTGAGCACCACCGTGATGATCGCCGCGCGCATCGGGGTCCTGGTGTCCTGACGCGAATAAAATGCCGGTGCCAGCACCTTGCTGAGCATGAACGCGGGGATCGCCAGGCTCATCGCCGACAGGCTCAGGGCGGTCATCCAGGCCGCCTGCGCGTCGAACTCGCCACGCTGGTAGATGGTGGCCACCAGCGGCTCGGCCAGCGCCAACAGACCCAACGCCGCCGGTATCGCGCCCAGCAGTACGGTACGCAGGCCCCAGTCGAGCGAGGCGCTGAAGCCCGCCCCGTCGGCATCGGCATGCCGGCGAGAGAGATGCGGCAGGATCACCGTTCCCAGGGCCACCCCGAACAGGCCCAACGGCAACTCGACCAGGCGATCCGAGTAGTAAAGATAGGCGCGGCTGCCTTCCACCAGGATCGAGGCGAAGATGGTGCCCACGATCAGGTTGAGCTGGGCCACCGACGAGGAGAACAGTGTCGGCAACATCAGGCGGAAGACCTTGCGCACGCCCGGGTCGCGGAAGTTCAGTCGCAGCCGCGGAAACAGCCCGAAGCGCCGCAACGCCGGCCACAGCACCGCCATCTGGATCGCGCCGGCCGCCAATACGCCCCAGGCCAGCGCCATGATGGGCCGCTCCAGATGCGAGGCCAGCCAAAGCATCGCGGCGATGACGGTGAGGTTGTGCAGCACCGGCGTCAGGGCCGGCAGCGCGAAACGCTGGAAGCTGTTAAGCACACCACCGGCCAGCGCCGTCATCGAAATGAAAAAAAGGTAGGGAAACACGATGCGCAGCATCTCGGCGGTGAGCGCGAGCTTGCCCGGCTCGGCCGCGAATCCCGGCGCCATCAGGGCGGCGATCCACGGCGCCGCCAGCATCCCGATCCCGGTGACCAGCAGCACCACCGCGCACAACGCGCCGGCCACATGGTCGACAAAAGACTTCAGCGCCGCCGGATCGCCCTGCTGGCGCAACTCCGAGAGCACCGGCACGAAGGCCGAGGCGAACGAGCCCTCGGCGAAGATGCGCCGCAGATAATTGGGCACCTGGTAGGCCACGGTGAAGGCATCCACCAGGCTGCCGGCACCGAACAGGCGCGCCTGGATCACGTCGCGCGCAAAGCCGGCCACGCGCGAAAGCAGGGTCATCGCGCCGAAAATCGCGGTGGAGCGGAACAGTCCTTCCCGACGACTCATTCACGCCCCCGCTGATTGACTTGACAGCTGCGGATATCCATAATTGGCGGTCTTTCCGCCGAATCCGCCAACCGAATTTCCAGGAGTACTCCCTTGGCCAACATCAAGTCCTCGAAGAAGCGCGCCCGCCAGGCCGTCGGCCGCAACGCCCGCAACGCCAGCCAGCGTTCGATGATGCGCACCTATGTGAAGAAGGTCCTCAAGGCCATCCACGCCAACGACGCCGTTGCCGCGCAGGATGCCTACAAGGCCGCCGAACCGATCCTCGACCGCTTCGCATCGCGTGGCCTGATCCACAAGAACAAGGCCGCTCGCCACAAGAGCCGTCTGACCGCGCGCATCCGCGCGATCAGCGCCGCCTGAGCGGCGCACAGCGGATTCGGAACACCCCGCAAGGCCGGCATTCGCCGGCCTTGTTTTTTGCCCGAAGGATCGGGCCGCTGGCGGCATGAGGCATGGCCGCGCGAAGGCGGATTCGGGCATCGCCATGGCGGATCCCGCCTGGAACCGGGTTTCAGGCACCATCGCCCGGATCGGCATTGTCCACAGCGATCCCCGCCGAAGCGGCGGCGTCATCCTGTTCGCGGTCGGCCGCACGCAAGGCATCGAGCGCTTCCATCAGGCGCTGCGCCACCGGCCAGGTTCCTTCCTTGCCGATCGCGGAAATCGTGAACATCGGCGCGGTCCATCCCAGCGCATCGCGCACCGCCGCCACACGCGCCTCGCGCTCGTCCTCGGGCAGCAGATCGAGCTTGTTGAGCAGCAGCCAACGCGGTTTTTCCAGCAATTCGGGATCAAAGCGCTCCAGCTCCGACTCGATGGTGCGCACTTCCTGCACGATCACCTCTACCGGGTCGCGGTCCATCTCGAACGGCGCCGCATCGACGATATGCAACAGGACGCGCGTGCGCTGCACGTGCTTGAGAAAGGTGATCCCCAGCCCCGCGCCTTCCGCCGCGCCTTCGATCAGGCCGGGAATATCGGCCACCACATAGCTCTGCCCCGGCCCGATACTGACCACGCCCAGGTTGGGATAGAGCGTGGTGAACGGGTAGTCGGCCACCCGTGGCGTCGCCGCCGATACGGCGCGGATGAAGGTGCTCTTGCCGGCGTTCGGAAAGCCCAGCAGGCCGACGTCGGCAAGCAGTTTCAGCTCCAGCCGCAGCTCACGCTCGTCACCTGGCGTGCCCGGAGTGGACTGGCGCGGCGCGCGGTTGGTGGAGCTCTTGAAATGCATGTTTCCCAAGCCGCCCTGCCCGCCCTGCGCCACCTTGAGGCGCTGGCCGTGGTTCACCAGGTCACCGATTTCCTCGTCGGTGGCCAGGTTGATGACGACGGTGCCCACCGGCACGCGGATTTCGATGTCATCGCCGCCCTTGCCGTACATCTGGCTGCCCATGCCGTTCTGGCCACGCTGCGCCAGGAAGCGGCGCTGGTGGCGAAAATCGACCAGCGTATTGAGATTCTCGTCGGCCACCAGCCAGACGCTGCCGCCATTGCCGCCATCGCCCCCGTCCGGCCCACCCTTGGGGATGAATTTCTCGCGTCGGAAGCTGACACAACCGCTCCCGCCGTCACCGGCCTTGACCAGAATGTCTGCTTCATCAACGAGTTTCATGGTTTTGGGGCCGGGAATGGAGAATGGGGAATAGGGAATCGGTGCAAGGCGCAGGGTGACGGGGCTTGGGAAAGGTGGCGGAACGAAGACGCGGGAGGCTTTTGCGATTCTCCGCCTCTCACTCCCACCCAAACAAAAAACCCCGCCGCTGCGGGGTTCTTGCGGGCGGCGCGAGGCTCCCGGGGCCCGCACGGCGCCGATCATGCCGCATTCGCCGACGATTCTGGCCAAGCACTCGCGACGATGCTGATCCGCATGAACCGACGACCAAATCGGACCGCTGCGCAAGCGGAAAGACCGTGAATTATGGGCGGTACCACTGGTGTGGTCAATCAAGCGCCCCAATATCACTGGACCTTGGGCTGAGGCGCACGAGCAGATCGCACGCCAGGCTGCACCAGGACACTACGTCACCGATCCGAACGCGATCACCGACACGACACTACACTACATGGTCAATACGAACGGACGCTGCATGGACACCATCCGCCTGCGCGGGGCGCGCACGCACAACCTCAAGAACATCGATCTCGACCTGCCGCGCAACCGGCTGATCGTGATCACCGGGCTGTCGGGCTCGGGCAAGAGTTCGCTCGCCTTCGACACCATCTACGCGGAAGGTCAGCGCCGCTACGTGGAGTCGCTCTCGGCCTACGCGCGCCAGTTCCTCTCGGTGATGGACAAGCCGGATATCGACCATATCGAAGGCCTGTCGCCGGCCATTTCCATCGAGCAGAAGTCCACCTCGCACAACCCGCGCTCGACCGTGGGCACGATCACCGAGGTGTATGACTATCTGCGCCTGCTGTTCGCCCGGGTCGGCACCCCGCGCTGCCCCGATCACGGCTTCCCGCTGGAGGCCCAGACCGTCAGCCAGATGGTCGATGCCACGCTTGCACTCGATCCGGAGAAACGCTGGATGCTGCTGGCGCCGGTGATCCGCGAACGCAAGGGCGAACACGTGCAGGTGTTCGAGCAGCTGCGCGCCCAGGGCCTGGTGCGGGCGCGCGTGGACGGCGAGGTGGTCGAGCTCGACGACCCGCCCAAGCTGGCGCTGCGCATCAAGCACACCATCGAAGCGGTGATCGACCGCTTCCGCCCGCGCGAGGACATCAAGCAGCGCCTGGCCGAGTCCTTTGAAACCGCCCTGCGGCTGGGCGACGGCCTGGCCCTGGTGGTGGACATGGACGACGCCGAAGCCAAGCCCCAGCTCTTTTCCTCGCGCTATTCCTGCCCGGTGTGCGACTACGCGCTGCCGGAACTCGAACCGCGCCTGTTCTCCTTCAACGCGCCGATGGGCGCCTGCCCAGCCTGCGACGGGCTGGGCGTGACCCAGTATTTCGACCCGGCGCGGGTGGTGACCCATCCCGAGCTGAGCCTTGCCGCCGGTGCGGTGCGTGGCTGGGATCGGCGCAACCATTATTACTTCCAGCTCATCGCGGCGCTCGCCAAGCACTACGGCTTCGAGCTCGACACCCCTTGGCGCGAGCTGCCGGAAGCGGTGCGCGAGGTGGTGCTCAACGGCAGTGGCGATGAGCAGATCAGCTTCACCTACACCACCGAATCGGGCTCGCGCAGCCAGCGCAAACACCGCTTCGAAGGCATCCTGCCAAACCTGGAGCGACGCTATCGCGAAACGGAATCCTCGCTGGTACGCGAGGAACTGTCGAAATACATCAGCGACCGCCCCTGCCCCGACTGCGGTGGCCAGCGCCTCAACCGTTCGGCGCGCAACGTGTTTGTCGCCGAGCGCAACCTGCCCTCGCTGACCGCCCTGCCGATCGACGCGGCCAGCGCCTTTTTCGCCGATCTCAGCCTGCCCGGCTGGCGTGGCGAGATCGCCACGCGCATCGTCAAGGAAATCCGCGAGCGCCTGCGCTTCCTGGTGGACGTCGGGCTGGACTATCTCACCCTCGACCGTCAGGCCGATTCGCTGTCCGGCGGTGAAGCCCAGCGCATCCGCCTGGCCAGCCAGATCGGTGCCGGCCTGGTCGGCGTGATGTATGTGCTCGACGAACCCTCCATCGGCCTGCACCAGCGCGACAACGCACGTCTGCTGGGCACCCTGGAACGCCTGCGCGATCTGGGCAATACCGTGATCGTGGTGGAGCACGACGAGGACGCGATCCGTCTGGCCGATCACGTCGTGGACATCGGCCCGGGTGCCGGCGCGCATGGCGGCGAAGTGGTGGCACAAGGCCAGCTTTCCGACATCGTCGCCTGCGAGCGATCCATCACCGGCCAGTTCTTCTCGGGCAAGCGCCATATCGAGGTTCCGGAAAAACGCACCCCGCCGCAGGATGGGCAATGGCTGCGCCTGGTCGGTGCCGGCGGCAACAATCTCCGAAACGTCGATCTGGATATTCCGGTCGGGCTGTTCACCTGCGTGACGGGCGTTTCCGGCTCGGGCAAATCAACCCTGATCAACGACACCCTCTTCCCGCTCGCGGCGGCGGCACTCAATGGCGCCTCCTCACGCGCTGCGGCACCGTTCGAGCGCATCGAAGGGCTGGAACTGTTCGACAAGGTGGTGGACATCAACCAGGCCCCGATCGGGCGCACCCCGCGCTCCAATCCGGCCACCTACACCGGCCTGTTCACGCCACTGCGCGAGCTGTTCGCCCAGGTGCCGGAAGCCCGCGCCCGGGGCTACACCCCGGGGCGGTTTTCCTTCAACGTGAAGGGCGGGCGCTGCGAGGCCTGCCAGGGCGATGGACTGATCAAGGTGGAGATGCACTTCCTGCCCGACGTCTACGTGCCCTGCGACGTATGTCATGGCAAACGCTACAACCGCGAAACCCTCGACATCACCTACAAGGGCTACACCATCCACGACGTGCTGAACATGACCGTGGAGGCGGCGCTGGCGCTGTTCCAGCCGATTCCCGCGATCGCGCGCAAGCTGGAAACCCTGATGCAGGTGGGCCTGTCCTATATCACCCTCGGCCAACCGGCCACCACGCTTTCAGGGGGCGAGGCGCAGCGGGTGAAGCTGTCCAAGGAGCTGTCACGCCGTGATACCGGGCACACACTCTACCTGCTGGACGAACCCACCACCGGGCTGCACTTCCACGATATCGAGCAGTTGCTCTCGGTACTGCACCGCCTGCGCGACGACGGCAACACGGTGGTGGTGATCGAGCACAATCTCGATGTCATCAAGACCGCCGACTGGATCGTCGACCTCGGCCCCGACGGCGGCCATCGCGGCGGCACCATCCTGGTGGCGGGCACCCCCGAAACCGTGGCCGCCACAGCCACATCGCATACCGGGCAGTTCCTTGCCCCCCTGCTTGCCGAAACACGGAAAACCACATGAGCGCCACTTCTTCGCAACCGGTCTTCCGGTATCACATCCCTGTGCGCTGGGGCGATCTTGACGCCTACAACCACGTCAACAACGCCAGCTACCTGCGCTATCTGGAAGAAACCCGGGTGCAGTGGCTGCACGGCTTCACCAGCGACTGGGACGCGATGGATGCCGCACCGGTACTGGCCGCGGTGCAGATCAACTACCGGGCACCGATCAACTGGCCGGCCGAACTGACCGTCATCCAGACCATCAGCCGCATCGGCAACACCAGCCTGACCCTCGACCACCGCATCGAATCCGCCGACGGCAAGACCCTGCACGCCGACGGCCACGTGGTACTGGTATGGATCGATCGCAACAGCGGCCAGCCCGTGGCCTTGCCGGACTTCTTCCGCAGCGCAGGCTGAGTGGAACCGGAATCCGCAGGGCAGGCCTCATCGAACCGGCGCGAATCACGGCGGAATCGCCTGCGGCGGTTCTGCCGTGCGCCTGCGTTTCGTAGCTGCCGAGCTTGCTCGGCAGAGTGTGGAGCAAGCTCCACACTACGGCTCAGAATGCCGGGACCGCGCCACGCTTGCGTACGATCAGCATCGCCAGTTCCAGCGACTGCTCGTAGTTGAGGCGTGGATCGACGGTGGAGCGGTAGGCCCGTCCCAGATCGTTCTCGGTCAGGTCGCGCGCGCCGCCCAGGCATTCGGTGACGTTCTCGCCGGTCAGCTCCAGGTGCACGCCGCCCAGGCGCGTGCCTTCGGCCGCATGCAGGTCGAAGGCCAG